>NZ_BSTC01000017.1 GCF_030269305.1 Kineosporia sp. NBRC 101731 | reverse complement strand
CCATCTCGGTGAACGTGGCACCCCGGTAGGACACCACCCGCCGCGGGAGCACCTCGAGGTCTCCGATCATCGCCTCGGTCGCCTCCCGGCCGTGAGTCTCGACATACCCGACGACCACGTCGGTGCCGCGCTCACGACGACGGTGACCCTCCTCGAGCATCTTGTACGTCTTACCCACGCCCGGAGCCGCCCCGAGGTGCACGCGCAGCCGTCCAGGCACGACCTACGCCTCATCCAGGGTCAGGCTGCGCTCCAGCACGTCGGCACCCGGCTCACCGGGGAGGCCCAGGGTCCGGCCGTCGGTGTACTTGCCGATCAGTTTCTCCACAGCAGCAGTGTCCATGCCTCGCTCCGGGGCCCGTGCGCGACCTGCAGGTCACAGCCGTTCCACCTCCCGGACGATCAGGGCCAGGACGCCGAAGAGCGCCCCGGCCACCACCGGACACACCGGGTACACCAGGTCGAGCACGGCCATCCCTCACGTGGCTCGTTCCGTTCGGCTTCCGGCCGGACTGGTGCAAGCACATATCCGCACGATCGGGAAGGGCAGATGCGTTGACGGTTTCTTGACAGATCTTGCAGAGATCCCGACAGCTTCTTGACGCTGATCCCTGCCGGTCGCTGAATATTGGTTTGACCTGGGGTGATCCAAAGCACAAACGGTTGCGGAGACCGGGGGACTCGAGCTGGGAAGCGTCCTCAAACCTCCCTCTAAGTAACCGTCAGTTGCGTGTCGTTACGGATATGGCAGTGGCAATGCAACGGCTATGGGGAATCGATCAAAGCCGACTTAACCTGATTCGGGATTTCGGGAACCGGCTCGTGCCCACGAAGCAACAGCCGGTCCGGGCAGAAAAGGGTGGTCGTGTGATCGCGGTGGAGCGTTGGACAGGACGGGAGACCCGGGCACTTCGCCGGGCTCTGCGGATGACGGTCATCGGGTTCGCCGACCACCTGGGCGTCGCCGTGCGAACGGTGAGCAACTGGGAGTCGCGGGGTGCCGACATCGAGCCGCTTCCGGAGATGCAGGCCGCGCTGGACACCGCACTGAGCCGGGCCAGCCGGGAGTCGGTGCACCGCTTCCAGGCCTTCCTCGGAACCGGTGAGCCGGCCGACTTCGATGCCATGCCGCTGCCGGAGGGGCGCCGTGGTTCCGTGCGGCCGTCCCTGCCGGTCAGCGCCCAGGTCATCGACGAGCTCACCACTCTGCGGGCCTCTCTGGTCCGCTCCGACTCCATGCTGGGCCCGGGTCGCCTGATCGCGACGGTGGGGGAGCAGATGTCGAACGTGCAGGACATGCTGGGTTCCGCACGGGGGGACCTCAGACACCGCGTGTTCGACCTCGCGACCCTCTACGCGGAGTTCCAGGGCTGGTTGTTCGAGGACGCCGGGCAGTCCGTGCGCAGCGTCGTCTGGACCGGGCGCTCCGTGGAGTGGGCCCAGGCCAGTGAGAACACCGACCTGGCCGCGTACACGCTGATGCGCCGGGCCCAGCAGGCGGCCTCCCAGCAGGAGTCGTCGCTGGCGATCGGGCTGAGTGAGGCGGCCGAACGGCGAGCCGGGTCGGCTCCCCGCATCCGCGCCGCGGCGGCCCAGCAACGGGCCGTCGGCCTGGCCATCGAGGGTGACGGCAGCGGCGCCCTGAGTGCCATGGACGACGCGCTCGAGCTGGTGCAGGACGATCCGGGACCGGAGCCGGGTGACCCCTGGTCGCTGGCCGAGTGGTGCACCACCGACTACGTGACCGCACAGCGGGCGAACGTACTGATCACCCTGGGCAAGGCGCAGGAGGCCGTGGACTCCTACGACCGGGCGCTCACCGAGTGGCCGCAGGAGTACCGGCGGGAGCGGGGGTTGCACATGGCCCGTAAGTCCAAGGCCCTGGCCATGCTGCGCCGCATCGACGAGGCCGTGGACGTGGGCAGTCAGGCCCTGGAGATCGGCGTGGACACCGGCTCGCGGCGTACGCTCGACGAACTGCAGGCGATGACCGACGTGGCCGCCGACCAGGACATCGCCGACCGCCGGGTGATCGAGTTCGGCGAGTCGCTGGTGGGGGCCGTGCAGGCGGGGGCGCGGTGACGGCGCTCACGGTGTCGATCGACGAGCTGGTCGGCCGCGACGAGTGGGCGGCGGTGAACGAGCAGGGCCGCCCGTTCGTGGTCTACAAGTTCGCGGCCACGCTCGACGGGCGCATCGCGGCGGCCGACGGCACCAGCCAGTGGATCACCAGCGCCGCCAGCCGGGCCGAGGTGCACCTGTTACGGGCTGGTTGTGACGCGACCGTGGTGGGCTCGGGCACCCAGCGGGCCGACGACCCGCATCTGACGGTGCGGGGCCGTGACGATCCCCGGCTGGACCTGTCCTCGGTGGAGGCATCCGGGCAGCCGTACCGGGTGGTGGTGGACACCAACGCCCGGACCACCTCTGACGCGCGGGTTCTCGATTCATCGGCGCCGACCCTGATCGCGGTGGCGCCGGACGCCCCGACCGGGCACCTGACCGGTTCGTCTGCCGAGGTACTCCGAATTCCTCGTTCATCGCAAGGTCTTTCGGTGCCGGCGTTGCTGGAGACCTTGTACGCGAAGGGAGTGCGGGGGCTCTTTCTCGAAGGCGGGCCCACCTTGGCCGGCTCGTTCATCGCGGCCCGGCTGGTCGATCGCGTGATCAACTACGTGGCGCCGGCGCTGCTGGGTTCGGGCAAGAGCGGTCTGCTCGATGCCGGTATCGGCACGATGGACGAGATCCTGCGCCTCGAACTGCTCGACATCGCCCGTTCCGGGCCGGATCTGCGACTGGTGGCTCGTCCCTACACCGTTGCGCAGGCCTGATCGCGCACGCCCGTGGCCAGGTCGTTGCCGTTCTCGCTGATCACGGTGATCCCGGTGACGGTCGGCTGGGCCGTGTAGGCCAGGTCGGCGGCGGAATCGCAGACCAGGAGGGCCAGATCGGCCTCGTCCTCGTCCAGGGCGGTGCTCACCGCGACGCCGGAGCAGTCGGGCAGTACCTCGATCTGGGTCACCCTCGGGTCGCTCATCGTCTCGGCGAGATCGGTGCCGGTCACGCAGTCGGTCGGGATCACGCCGGACGACGGTGCGGGGGACGGCGGGGTCTCGTCGCCGGTGGTGCTGCAGGCCGTCAGCGTCAGGTGGGTCAGGAGGGCCAGGCCGATCAGGAACCCGGGGGACTTCATGGTCGTGAGCGTAGTGCCTGCCTCGGAACCCCCGCGTGCGCCGCTCGTAGCCGGCCGAGTAGTTCGCCGAGACCACCAGGGGCCCGCGGAGTGTCGCGGCCGCTGGTGGTGACCACGTTGTCCGGGGCCGGGACGACGGGCCAGTCGTTCCGGCGCAGGGCCTCGAGCAGGGCGTGCTCCTCACCCGGCACCTGGTCGGGCCAGCCGCCCACGTCGAGGTAGGCGTCGGCGCGGACCGCGAGGTTGGCCGCGTAGGCGTGCGGGCCGGTGGTGCGCAGCAGGTGGTGGTAGGCCTCGCGGGCATCGTCCTGGGTGTCCGCGTCATCCCACCCGGTGACCTGCACCAGGCCGGTGAGGGCGGCGCTGCGCCGGTTCATGTGCCGCCGGTAACGGTCGATCCAGTCGGCCGGAACCCGGCTGTCGGCGTCGGTGGAGAGCAGCCAGGTACGGTCGAATGACACGCCGTAGGCCGCGAGCAGGCAGAGCCCGGCCATCGTGCCGATCGATCGCGCGGTGGCGACGTTGCCCCGGTCCAGCCGGACCACCATGCCCTCGATCAGTCCGTTGAGTTTCGAGAAACGCTCTCGGGCAACGGTTTCGGTGTTGTCCGTGCAGTGGTGGGCGACCAGGACGATCGCTACCGGTAGGCGGTTGCGCGAGACCGCGGCGATGACCGCGTCGAGACAGTCGCCCACCAGGTCGGCCTCGTTCATGGCGGGGATCACGACGGCGAAGGCTTCGGGTTTCATGGCTTTCTGAAGACGTCGAGGATGAATTCCTCATCCCGGTGGGAGATCAGGTGTCGCCACCCCGGCCGGGAGCGCAGCCAGACATGGGTGTCCTCACCGGAGAGATGGGTGTCGTCGGACGCGTGACGCCAGTGCACGACGATCAGGTCTCCTCCGGGGTCGAGGGCCGTCCAGGCTTGCGACAGCGTCCGTTCCCGGTCGGGAAGAGCCAGGTAGTAGAGGATCTCGGAGAGGACCACGAGATCGGCGGACGAGGGTGGTGGTCCGGCCGGTAAGGGGTGGACGTTCCACTCGACGTTCGGGGGAACGTCACCGGAGCGTGCGGCGGCGATGGCGGTCGGACTGGCGTCGGAAGCGATCACCCGGTCGGCGCGGGCGGCCAGACCTCGGGTGAGTACGCCGATGGAACACGCGGGTTCCCAGGCCGTCCGGTACCTCTCGCGAGGCAGGCAGGCCAGGGTGATCGCGTACTTACGCTGCTCGTACCAGGAATCGCGGTACCCCCAGGGGTCGATGTCTTCCTGGTACCGCTTCTCGAAATCGGTCTCTCGCACGGCGTCTACGGGATTCTCGGCACGAAGAACGGTTCCAGGCCGTCGGCGAAGAGCTCGAGCACGTGGTCGGGCAGCACCGGGCCGTAACCGCTGAAGGGGGAATGAATCTGGCTCTTGTGAGCGAGGATCGCCCGGCGCTTGGCCTGGCGTTCCGCGGCCGACAGGCAAACCACGGTCAGAGTGGCGTCGTCCACCCGGGGGTCGTCGGGCTGGATCGAGTGCCGCATCCAGATCGGGTACTGCCACAGTTCCCGACCGGCCCGGGCCGAAGCGATCCGGGCGGCCCGGCCGACGACCTGGTGATCGGGGTGCGGGTCGTCCGGCCAGGGTGCCAGCACCAGGCCGTCGGCAGGCAGCAGATCGGTGAACCGGTCGGTCAGTTCGTCTTCGTGCGCGGTGGCCTCGCCGTCGGGGATGTCGAGAAAGATCGGCTGGGCGCCCTTCTGGCACAGCTGGCGGATCGCCGCCCAGGTCTCCCGGCGGCGCGTGCGCACCAGGTCGCGCCGCTGCATCGGGCCGGCGCCGGGGTAGCCGGCGGCGCCGTCGGTCACGATCACGACGGTGGGGGTGCAGCCGGCGGTGGTGAGCCGGTGCAGCAGTCCGCCCGCCCCGAGCGACTCGTCGTCGGGATGCGGGGCGATCACCGTCACCGGGCGGCCCGCGACGATCGGCAGCAACCGGGGGGTCGGGGCCGCCTCCAGTTTGGGCCGCCAGAGGTTCGCGGGCAGCCCGCGGGCGGTGACCTCGGTATGGACCTGAATCTGGTCGGTCACCGGAACGTCCTCCCGAGCAGTTCTCCGGTCGCGACCAGGTGGGCGCCGATCTGCTCGTAGTCCGCCTCACCGTGGTGCTGGCGCACGTAGATCTCCAGATCGGCCAGGCGGTGGGCGATCTCGCCGTTGCGGCAGAGGCCGTTGGGGCCGGTGACCCGGGGCGCGCGAGCGAGCACCTCCAGCACCGCCAGTTCCACCGCGGTGCGGGCCGCGGTCATGTCCGCCAAGCTCAGGGGCTGGTCGGGCGAGCTCAGGGGCGGGTCGGTCAGGCTCTGGAGCAGGGCGTCGGCCGAGCTGATTGCCACGGCCATGGCGCCCAGGTGGGCGAGCTGATGAGGGTTGGCCTCACGGGTCTGGTTGCGGAGCAGGGCGTGGAGCAGACCGTGAGCGCCGCCCAGCCAGACCGCGGCCACCCCGGCGCCACCGAGGGTGAAGCCGGGCCGGTCGAGATAGAAGCCGGGGCCGCCGACCGCCGCGTCCTGGGGGACGGGCAGACCGCGCACCTCGATGTCGACGCTGCGGGTGGCGTCCATCCCGAGGGACGGCCAGGTGTCGTCGAGCCGGGTCAGATGACGGGAGCTGACATCGATGTCGACGAGAACCTTGCCTTCGTCGGTGGAGACCACCGTGAGGGCACGGTCGATGAACCAGGCGCCGGAGCAGAACCGCATGGTGCCGTCAACGGTCCAGCCGGTGCCGGCGGCATCGGCCGGGGTGGTGCTGGCGGCGTCGGCCGGGGTGGTGCTGGCGGCGTTGGCCGTAGCGGTGCCGGCGGCGTTGGCCGTAGCGGTGCCGGCGGCGTTGGCCGTAGCGGTCAGGCCGGTGCCGCCGGAGGCGGAGGCCCAGACCCCGTAGACCGCGTCCGGTACCGGCTTGCATCCGGCCTCGTGCAGGATCCGGAGCGCGTCGATGTGTCCCTCGGCCAGCCGGCCCACGGTCAGGTCAGCGTGACCGAGCGCGGCCAGTGTCTGCCAGAGCGGCAGCAGCGGGCCGGTCGGTAGTTCGGCCCCGAGCGTCTGCACCACGGCGCGGACGGCATCGGCGACCCGGTCGGCCGCGTCCGGGGCGGAGCGGTCGACGGGTTCCCCCTCTCCCCCGGAGAGCAAGGTGTTCGGCCCGGCGCCGGGCCACGAGAACAGGTTCGTTGCAGCCCGGCCCGGGGGTGCGGTCAGGGTCGGATCTGTCAGCACTCCCACGCGATGAATCCTGAACCCCGCGCGGTGATCCGGCCCGTCCAGATGTCCCCCACGGCCGAAGGGGAAGATGTCTGGGTTAGATGAGGTTGTCGAGTCGCTGCAGGACGAAGTCCGGCACGGCGTAGGTGAGGCCCCCGATGACGATGTAGATGCCGTCGGCCTCGCTCCGCCACACCACGTCGTCCACGGGCAGCGGGGTGCCCGGGCGCAGCAGCCAGTCGCGGAAGTCTCCACGGTCGATGACGGCGCGCTTACGGGTGCCGTAGGTGATCGTCAGTTCGGACAGTGCGACATCGACGACCACCGTGCCGACGCGCCAGCCACGGCCGTTCTTCGCATCGAAGCTGAGTCGTCCGGTCCAGGCCTCGAGGTTGATCATCACCGCGCTCTCGCGGACCGGGCTGTAGCTGGTCGAGACACCCCCGACGGTGCTCGTGATCCTGCTGACCTCGCTCATGACCAGACCTCCATGACCTGTGTATCGGTGGTGCTTCGCACTGCTGCCGTCACTCCCGTCAAAGAGTCACTGGGGGCGCTATCGGTTAAGGACCGCCTCCCGTTACGGGCCGCGATTAAATGACCCGTACGGACGGCTAATGCCTCGTCCGGACGTATGAAGATTCGACACAGCGTTTCCGTGAGATTCCTGGAAGTCACCGGCAGATTTCCCGGTTCACAACAGTTTCGGTGCAGTTCTTTGTGTCTGTTCTGTGCGGATTTTTTCCGGTATTCCGGCATGGTGAGGTACCCCGAGGGGTCGCCGGATCGCACCGGCATGGCCACCACGCCTATCCGCTTGCACGGATGGATGGCGAGGTTGCGTCCCCCGACGCTCACCGCAGATCTGCTGATTCCCCGTTGCTCCCGCTGCAGGCCCGGCGGTGCGTGTTCTGGCGAGCGAGCGGGAACGAGCCGGCGCCGGGACGGGTGGAGGGTGTCGGCGGGTGACTGTCACCCGTCCCGGCGCTGTTCCAAGAGCATTGCGCCCGCTCGGCTCCGGCGTACAGCAGTCGGGGGGAACGGCTCTGCTGCTGGGCACTGCCTATCGCCGGTGACTCGTCGGGCTAGGCGGCTCGGCAAGGCGGTTGTGCATAAGCCTCTAATGAGGACAAACAGGATGTCCTCGTGGGGTGCCTAGTCGCGCTAGTCGGCTTGGCTACATTCTTTTTGAGTCGTTAGCCAATCCGTGACGGATCCCCTACCGTCGGTCAAGACGGGGAAAACGGGGAAACAGGAGTCGAGCGATGAACGTGGAACCAAGAAGTCCACTGCCCGCCGACGAGGTCTGGGAACGTCTGGACATGCGCCGCGCGCTCGCGGCCCGTGATCTGGGCACAGTCTTCCGGTTGCTTCAGAAACACGGCACCTCACAGCGAACCATCGCGGCCCTCACCGGGATGTCTTCGTCCGAGGTCTACGAGGTTCTCCGGGGGCGCCGGGTGATGGCGTACGAGGTGCTCTGCCGGGTGGCCGACGGTTTCGGCGTGCCGCGCGGGTATCTCGGCCTCGCCTACGACACCGACACGGCGACGTGGCTGGACCAGAACCTGGTGCCGGCCCAGACCCGCACCGACCACGAGGACGACACCCGTGGGCACGCGCTCCTGGCCTACGCGGCCGAGGTCACGGTGGGGACGGCCGGCGAACTGTCCGCGGAGTGGGCCTCGGTCCCGGCCGCAGCGACCCCGCTGCCCGGCCAGATCGGCCCCGAAGACGTCGAGCAGGCCGAGGCGGTCACGGCTCAGCTGCGTCACCTCGACTACCGGTTCGGCGGTGGAGCCTGCCGCGATGCCGTGGCCGCCCACGCCCGCTGGGTGGACAAGCTGTGCGAGCTGCCCTCCCGGCCGGCGACTCAGACCCAGCTGCTGGTGGCCGCCGCCGACGTGCACAACCTGGCCGGCTGGACCGCCTTCGACGTCGGTCTCTACAACGTCGCCGGGCGGCACCTCGCCCTGGCCCTCGACTTCGCCCGCCAGGCCAAGGTGCCCTCGCTGACGGCCAACGTGCTGTATCGCGCCGGCCGGGTCTATCTGCACCGCAAGCGTGTCGGCGAGGCGCTGCGCTTCTTCCAGCTCGGTCAGCTCGCCGCGCAGGACTCCGGCTCGCGCCGCACCGTGGCCATGCTGTGCGCCAACATCGCCTGGACCTACGCCGAGATGGGCGACGAGGCCCAGGCCATCACCCACCTCAACCGGGCCCAGGACGAGTTCGACCGGGCCGGGGACGCCGACCAGGAGCCCTGGGTGCAGTTCTTCCACGAGCTCGACGTCCTGGCCCTCGACGGCATGACCAAGCTCGCGATGGCCCGGCACAACGACGCCTATGCGGCCCCGGCCCGCCAGGCGCTGGAGCGCAGCGTGGCTCAGCGCACCGACGGCATGGCCCGCAGTCTGGCGTTCGAGCAGGGCGCGCTGGCCACGGCCTGCCTCCTGACGAAAGACACCCAGGCCGCACTGGAGTTCGGCGACCAAGCCCTGGAACAGGCCCACCGACTGCGCTCGCGCCGGGTCACCGACCGGCTGGCCCCGCTGGGCCGGCTGGCCGTCAGCGTGGCCGACCGTGGCCCGAACGGTGACGCGGTCCGCGATCTGGGCCTGCGGATCGAGCAGGTTCTCGCCTCGTGAACCCGGCCGACCCCAGTCCCGGGCTCGATCGCCCTGCGATGGATCCGGCGGAGATCACCGCGACGGTGAATGCCGCCTGCCGACTGCTGGACCTGGATCCCCGGGGCCACACCGTTCTGAAGTTCACCAACAACGCGGTGCTGCGCCTGCCCCGCTCCGGGGTGGTGCTCCGCATCGCCGGTTCCGCCGCCGTGGGGGAGCGGGCCCGGCGGGTGGTGCACGTCGCCCGGCTGCTCGAACAGCACGGAGTGCCTGCGGTACGGCTGTTCCAGCCATCCGGTCAGCCGGACGACCAGCCACTGATGATCCGTGGGCACGAGGTGACGGTCTGGCACGATGTCCGGCCCGTGCGTGACCCGGTGCCCGACGATCTCGCAGCCCTGTTGCAGGCGGTGCACGCCGTACCGCTCCAGGCCCCGGCGGCCCCGGTGGTACCGGCCCGGCGGGGTCGTAGCCGTAGACGTCCCTCGGTACCGGGTCAGAACACCGGCCCGATGCCGTCGGCCGCCGCGTCGTCCCCGTCCCTGGTGCGGTGGGGCCCGGTGGCGGGCATCCGCCGGCGCATCGCCTCGGCGGGGCAGTTGCCGCTCGACGACCTGGCCTTCCTCCAGGCCGAGACCGATGCGGTGGCACTGGACCTGGCCGCGCTGAACGATCTCGAATCATTGCTGCCGGCCGGGCTGATCCACGGCGATTCGTTTCTCGGCAACGTGATCGTCGGCGAGAACGGTCCGGTGCTGTGCGATTTCGACTCCACCTGCTGGGGTCCGCGGGAGTGGGACCTGACCCCGATCGCGGTCGGCGCGCTGCGGTTCGACTACGGCGGCGACCTCGCCGCGCGCTTCGCCCAGGCCTACGGGAAGGACGTGCAGTCCTGGCCGGGGTTCCCGGTGCTGCGCCGGCTGCGTGAGCTGCAGCTGGTCACCAGCGTACTTCCGGTGCTGGCGGCGAACCCGGGGTTGCATCCGCAGTGGCGGTTCCGGGTCGACAGCCTCCGGAGGGGAGACGCCGCGGCCCGCTGGAGCACCTACGGCAAGGTCGCAGCCTAGGGTCTCGTTCGCAGAGCGGGTCGGGTCCGTCGGGCCCGGCCCGTTTTCGCTGGGCGGGGCCGGTTCACCGGTCCGGCTCATCAAATTGTCGGTGGCCGTTGGTAGCGTCCGCGACGTGAGTTGGACGAAGACCGCGAGCGGGCACGAAGTGGCTCTTGTCGATGGCCGCGTCAGGTGCCGTAACCAGGCCGGTCGCCTGTTGAAGGGTGTCCCGGCCTCTCTGAAAGACGATCCGGTCGTGGTGCAGCTGCGCCAGACCGTCGAGTGGCTCGCCCGGCACGAGGCGAGCTGTCTCGTCCAGGTCGAGACCTGGATGGTCCGCTCGCTGCCGGTGCCGCTGGGAGTGCTGGCCGAGGTCTGGCCGGACGAGTCCTGGCAGCGTGCCCTGCGTGACCTGGTCGTGCGTCCTCTGACAGCGTCGGCCGACCCGTCCTCCGGCGGTGAGGTCGGCCTGCTGCGGGCGGTCGATGCGGAGAAGGGTATCGGTCTGGTCACGCTCGACGGCGACACGGTGTTCGTGCCCGCCCGGGCCGTCGCGGTCCCGCATCCGGTGCTGCTGCCCGATCTCGACGAGCTGCGTGAGTTCGTTGCCGACCTCCAGGTGGAACAGGCTGTCTCACAGTTGTTCCGGGAGATCGCGCCGCGCCCGGCCGGACTGCGCGCCCGCGACACCTCGGTCAGTGACTGGGCCAACGGCGAGTTCGACCAGCTGCGGCATCTCACCGGCCGGGCCACCTCCCAGGGCTACGCCGTGCGCGGTGGCTACGCCTCCCTGCGCATCTGGGAAGACGGGCACGCCCTGGACGCCCGCTACTGGCTCGGTTCCGACGATCCTGAGTCTCCTGCCTGGACAGGCGAACTCGGCTGGGTCGACGAGCAGTCCCGGCCGGTGCCCCTGACCGGGGTCGGGCCGGTGGCCTGGTCCGAGGGGGCCCGGATGGCCGCGCGCATCCACGCGGGCCGCAAGACCGACGACGAAGATGCGTGAAGGGCGTTCGGGCATGAGCAGAGAGCTGCGTAGCCGGCTGATCGAGGCCGGGGCGATCGTGGTCCCGGAGCACACCGATTCCCCGGATTTCCCGGGAGGAGGAGAGCCCGGTGCCACCGATACGGTGACGGCCCGGGCCTACCGTCATCCGGCACTCGGCGAGCGCGTCGTGGTGCGACTGGTGCCCGAAACCCTGGGCCAGGCTGAAGACCTGGCGCTGGAGTTCCTCGGGTTCGAGGTCTCCCGTCCGCCGGTTCCCCTCGGCACCGGCCGGCGTCAGGCCCTCGGGTTCCCGGCCTGGGCGCTGATCAACGACCCGGCCAACGGCCACCATGCCCTGGCCCTGGTGAAAGACATCGAGCGGCTCGCCCGGCAGGCCAAGAGCCGCCCCGGAGCCGCGAGAGAGGGTTTCGACGAGCTCGCCGCCCGGCTCGGAGCCTCGGTGCCGCATTTCCTGCCCACCTTCTACGAGCAGGCCGGGCGGGCGTTCATCGCGGTCGACAACAAGCAGGGCGCCGCCACGATGTTCGGCAAGGCGCGCGAGGCCGAACGGGTCTACGCCCTGCCGATCGACGAGAACCGTCAGCGAGACGTTTTCCTGGAGTTCGCTTTCAACGGGGCGCTGAACGCCAAGTCGCTCACCCAGTACGCCAAGGACCTCGCCGGCCGCACCGACCCGGTGGCCGCGTACGAGCTGTTCCGCCAGGTCTGCGCCGAGCGGGTCGCGGGCGGTCTGCCGCCCTACGCCGGTATGGCCGACGACCTGCGCCGCCTGATCAAGGCAGCGAAGCTCGACCAGGGGCAGCAGGAAGAGCGGGTCATCGCCGACCTGCTCGAGTCACCGGCCCTGCCGCACGCGCCGTTGCCGTTCTGGAAGTCCTACGCTCCCGCCCTGAAACGGCTCGCTGAGCACGACCCGGTGATCCGCGGTCGGCTGCTTGCCCTCTTCCCCCGCGCCGAGCAGGGCGGCACCGAGGATTTCTGGTTCGACCTGCTCCACGAGGCCGGCGCGCTCGCCGGGCTGATCGAGACCGAGGGCGTCGACCAGAAGGCCCGTTCCGACGACGGTTCCTCCGGCTGGCTGGTCCGGGCCGCGGCCTGGCGGGCCCGCGGCTGGCGCAACACCCGGCGATCGGCCCGTCTGCTCGACCTGGTGCAGCGCATGGAGTCCCGGCTGAAGGCCGAGAACCAGCCGCTGCGGCTGCTCGGGGCCGGGATCGACCTCGACCTGCTCGACCTGGTGCTCCATCTCGGCCTGAGCGTCGAGCTGCCCGAAGACCGTTCGGTGCCAATGTTCCCGTTGCAGCGCTGGCGCCGCGACGACTCACCCGGCCGGCGAGACCTGGCCGCCCTGGCCGAGGCCGACTGGGCCCGGCAACCGATGCGGCTGGGTCTGAACGAGGCCCTGCGGGGCGGCTACGGAGTGGGCCGCGACGGCGCCGGGCGTCTGCCCCTCGACCACGTGCGGGTGTTCTACGAGACCCGGGGCACCCGCGGGGCGCTCGCCACCTGGCTGGAAGAGGCGGCCGACGAGGTCGACGAGGGAGGACTGCCCGCTCTGAGCGCTGCTCTCGACCGGTTGCAGCCGGCGGCGCACGGCGAGGTGTTCGGGGTGCGCCCGCAGACCCACGCCCGGATCGCCGGGGTCGACGTCGCCGAGATCCTGGCCCGTACCCTGCGCATCGGGCTGCTCGACGAATTCGGCTGGCCTGCCCTCGAGCAGGCCGTCACCGAGTTCCCCGAGCCGAAGCAGCACCCGAACGGCTGGACAGAGGAGGCCTTCTCGGTCACCGACTCGTGGCCCGAGCTGATCCTGCACAACAAGGTGATGGCGATCGTGGTGGGCCCCCACGAGGTGTTGCTGCGTCACACCTTCCGCATCCCGGCCGACGTACCGGGCTACTACTCACGGTCCGTCGTCCACGTCGACGGGCAGCTGCTGGTGACCTGGCAGAGCAGCGACGGCATGCACGGGTACTGGAGCGACCGTCCCGACGAGGTCTTCCGGGCCGGTAACGACCAGCCCCATCATTATTTCAGCCGGTTCGGCACGTCGTTGCCGCTGCCCGACGGTGGGCGGACCTTCGGCGGTCGCCCGCTGCTACCCGGTGACCGGGTCGTGGGAAAGGTCCGCGACGTGGCCACCGACGGCTCCGGCTGGTGGAGACTGGAGGGGGAGGGGTACTCCGGGCGGTCGTGGCGTGAGTACGACCCGGCGACGGGGGATCCGGGGCGCCGATCGCGTCCGGCCTTCTTCGAGGCCGGACTCGCGGCCGAGGGGGCTGAGCTCGCCGACGACTGGTGTGCCCTGGCCCCGCTGCGGCCCGGGCTGGAGGGCACTCCGTTCGGCGCGGCCGACGGTCTGCTCGGCTGGCGTTCGGTGCGGCAGGAAGACGGTTCGCTCGAGGCTGTCTCGGTGACCGGTGAGGTGGCCCGGCTGAGCGCGCGGCTGACGGGCTCGGCCTGGATGAGTCATCAGGCCGCTGCGCTCGGCCCGATCCGGATGCCCGGCGGCGGTGAGCCCGCGGCTCTGCTGGCCAGTGGGCGGGCCGGTGGCATCACCTTCACCGACGGCGAGGCTCGGGGCGCCGAGCTGGTCACGGGCCGGCGCGGGGCCGAGGCGGTCTACGCCCGGGGTACGGCGTACATTCCGCCGGTGGCGTTCTGGCACGCGTTGCGCGCCCGCGACGAGAACGGTTCCGCGGTGCTGCGGGCCATCACCCGGGAGCAGGGCCGGGCTCTGCTCGACGGAGCCCGGAAGGGGAAAGCGGTCAAGGCCGTTCGTGCGGTTCTGCCCGGGATCGGCGACGAGCGACTGGTTCTGGGTGTGGCCGGGGTGGCCGAGGCGGCGGCCGAGCAGGTGCAGCGCATCACCGCTCTGCCCCGGCCCGTCACCACGGGCGTCGTGGAGATCAAGCCGCGTCCAGTCACCGGGGAGGTGATCCTTCCCGAAGAGACCCCGGCCGTCGATCCGGTTCCGGGGCAGGGTATTCCGGTGCCTCCCCAGGCGACCGACGCGGATCTGCAACGGTCGCTCGGCGGGCTCACCGACGTCCGTAGTTATTACTGGAGCCGCTCCCACGAGACCCCCGACGCGATCGTGAACCTGAAGGGTGTGGTCGCCGCGGTCACCGGCGGGCCGCCGAAAAAGGGCCTACTGTCGAAGGTCGGCCTGGGCCGCCAGCGGACCGCGGTGGTCGAGGTGCCGTCGACGTCGGTCGACTGGAGCCCGGTGATCGGTGGTCTGGGGGCCCTGGCCCTGAGGGCCGGGCTGGCCACCACCCCGGCGGACGACCGGGCGGCGCTGCTGGTGCTACTCGCCGCCGTGGCGCAAACCCCGCTCGCCGAGCAGGACGGGCACTGGCGTCGGCTGAGGCTGACCTCCCCGCAGCCGTCCTCGACCAACGACGTCGAACTCGGCACGCTGCTGCCGACCCGGGGCGGCCAGGCGTTCGCCCAGAGCTGGGGGAACGAGTATCTCGACGGCGCCTACCGCGGCGTGCTCACAGCGATCGAGTACGTGCCCGGGCGGGGAGATTTCGGCCCGGTCGAGGGCTTCTCGATCGCCGGTTCGCGCGAGGGGTGGGGCTGGGGCGGTCAGCAGCGTCTGCGACAGATGCTCGAGCTGGTCGAGACCCGTGGACCGGCCCCCTGGCGGTCGGAGGCCGTCGATGAACTGGTGCGGGAGACCGGGCTCACCCGGGTCGAGGCGTCTTTGCTGCTGACCGGTCTGCTGCGGATCGACACGTACGAGAACAACTTCCTGCCCAAGCCGGTGCGCGAGCAGCTGGGGCTGAAGGTGGCCGAGGCGAAGGCGGCCCGGGACTCGCTGCACCGGATGCTCACGACCGCCGACCGATTGCACCTGCTCGGGGCGGCCATGCCCGAGCAGCCGGCCGATCTCTGGGAGAAGGGGCCCGACGTCGGACGGCTGGCCCAGGAATGGAACACCCGGTTCGGCCGCCGGGTGCCGGTGCCCGACGTCCTGGTCGCCGATCTGGCAGCAGCCCGTAAGAACACTTACAGCGGTGCGGGTGACGCGTCCGCGGTGTTGCAGGGCATGGTGGCTCCGGAGTCCACGCCCTGGCTCACCACCGATGTGCAGTGCCGGATGGAGGAGCACCGGGTGGTGTACGACGGGGAGAAGGCGAAGAACCCCGGCGATGCCTTCCGGGATTCGCACCTGGCCGACACCGTCATCGGGATGCTCTGGCTGGCGTATCGGTTGCCGCTGGGCGACCCGATCCGTGCCGTCCTGCCCCGGGTGTACGAGGCGCTGCGGCAGCGGCTCGACAATCCTGATCTGCTGCTGTCGTTCGCCGCCGGGCAGCCGGAGGCCGGGCTGGACGGTCTGCGCCAGGTCTACGGTCTGCCACCGGCGCCGACCGGTCAGCCCCGGTCGACGGAGACCTGGGAACTGGGTGGCGCCGGCTACCTGGTCAGCAGGCCGGGGCTGACGCAGGTGTACGTCCGTCCGAACGCGCTGCACTCGGACGGCGCGCCCCTGCTGGGACTGGCGGGCACTCCGGCCGGGCGCCAGGGGGCCGCTCTGCTGATCGCCCAAGGGACCGGACTGGCCCGGCTGGTGGACGAACTCCGGGCGGAGTCCCCGGAGAACTCGGGATGGCTGCAGGATCCGCTGGTCAGCGTGCCCGAACTGGTGGACCGGGTGAGCGACCGACTGGGCCTGGACGAGAATGCGGCCCGGCTGTACCTGCAACTGCTGGCGCTGCCCGACCCGACCGACAAGAACGTGAGGCTCTGGAACGGCTGGACCCCCCGGGTGCTGAAGGCGGCCACAGCGGCGCTGCTCGGGGCCGGGCTGGTGGTCGAGGGGCAGCGGGCCCGGGCCGGCCGTGGAGTGTTCCTGCCCTCGGCCTGGCTTCCGGTGAAGGCGCCGGGACTGCCGGTGGAGGCATGGAAGGTGCCCATGCTCGGGCTGCTGGCCGACGGTACGTCACCGCTGGACCTGGGGGTGCCGGTCACGTCGGTGCGAGAGCTCTACGGCACGGCGTGGGAACGGGTGGTCGCCGATGACGGGCCGAGGATGGATGCGCTCCGCACGGGACGGGATGCGCGGCGATGAGATCGGGGAAGGGGTGCCGGTGTGCGTGGTGAGGCGCTGGGCCCGGTCGATGCGGCCGTGGCCCGTTCGTCCGTCCGGCCGCCGATGCATGTCGGTTGCGGCGCGATGAGCGGAGCCCGGGAGACTGGCCGGGCACCCACTGGGTGCGGGCAACGGCGAATGATGACGAGCAGGGCAGGAGCAAGGCGATGACCGAGACGACCGGAACGGCCGGGACGGCGAGGACGGTTGACACCGCGGTCACGAAGGACGCCGAGGTCAAGGGGGATGCTGTGGCCGGTCAGGGTGCTGTGGCCGGTCAGGGTGCTGCGGTCGGCAAGGACGGGGCCGACGCTGTGGAGGCCGGGAACAGCGCTCCCCGGCAGGTGGATCCGCCGGAAGACCGGTACGCCGCCGAGCTGGAGTTCCTGGCCGCGTTCGACGACGGTGCGCGTCCACCGGGCTGGAAGCTGACGCCGCGCGCCGTGGTCACGTTCGTGGTCGGCAGTGAGCGTCCGCTGTCGCTCCCGAAAGGCCGTGAGCGGGAGGGGGTGCCGCAGCGCCTGACGATCTCGGAGAAGTTCGTCGGCGAACGGGCCCTGGTCGAGCGCTGCGTGGTCACGCTCGCGGGAGAACGTGGCCTGTTGCTGGTCGGTGAGCCCGGAACCGCGAAATCCATGGTTTCCGAGCTGCTCTCGGCAGCCGTCTGCGGCACCAGCGGACTGGTGGTGCAGGGTACGGCGGGCACCACGGAAGACCAGCTGCGGTACGGCTGGAACTATGCGGCGCTGCTGTCGCAGGGGCCCAGCCGGTCGGCCCTGGTGCCGTCCCCGGTGATGAGTGCGATGTCGGCGGGTGCTGTGGCCCGCGTCGAAGAGGTCACGCGCTGTCTCCCAGAGGTGCAGGACTCGCTGGTCAGCATCCTGTCCGACCGGCGGATCGCGGTGCCGGAGCTGTCCGGTGCCGATGCGGCTGTGCACGCCGCACCCGGGTTCTGCCTGATCGCCACGGCCAACCTGCGTGACCGTGGGGTGTCGGAGATGTCGGCCGCCCTGAAACGGCGTTTCAACTTCGAGCAGGTGCACCCGATCGCCGACATCGAGATGGAGACCGCCCTGGTGCGCCGTCAGGCCTCGGCGGTGCTGGAGCGGGTGCAGGCGCCGTTCACAGTCGACGACTCGGTGCTCGAGGTGCTGGTCACCGCCTTCCGTGACCTGCGTAACGGCAGCACCGTCGAGGGCTGGGAGGTGGAGCGCCCGTCCACCGTCATGAGTACGGCCGAGGCAGTGTCGGTCGCGGCCGCCCTGGGGCTGGCCGCGGCCTACTTCCCCTCCGGGCGCGACGTGCTCTCCCTGCTGCCGGGCCACCTGCTCGGGGTGGTGCGCAAGGACGACCCGGCCGATGCGGCCCGGCTCCTGGGTTACTGGGACGGCGCGGTGCGGCGGCGGGCCGAGCGCGGCGGACGGCTCTGGCGTCAGGTCTGGGAACTGCGCGACCGGCTCGAAGGGTGAGCTGATGGCCCGCCAGAGGCAGACACAGGTGGAGCCGGGATCGTCCTTACCGGGTTCGTCCCGTCCCGATTCGTCCCGTCCTGGTTCGGCCCCGCCCGATGCGGATCTGTCCGGTTCGGGTCTGCCGGAACCACAGGCCGCGGTGGCCGGGATGGTCGCCGCGCGGCCCTATCTCATCGGGGTGCGGCACCACTCGCCGGCTCTGTCCGCGGTGATCCCGGCGCTGCTCGAAGAGTTCCGGCCGCAGGTCCTGCTGATCGAGATGCCGCCGCAGTTCGCCCGGTGGATGCCGTGGCTGGGGCATCCCCGCACGGTGGCACCGGTCGCGCTGGCGGGTTCGGGGGAGCCCTTGCCGTTCTACCCGTTCGCCGACTTCTCCCCGGAGTTGGTGGCCGTGCGGTGGGCGGTGGAGCAGGGGGTGGAGATCGTGCCCTGCGATCTGCCCCTGGCCGACGTCGGCTGGGGTGAGCGGGGAAGCCGGGGACCCCGGAAGAACGCGATGGCCGACGGCGGTCCGCAGGCCCCGGAACCTGCTCGTGAGGAGCTCTTCTCACGGGCGTTGCGCCGGTCCCAGACAGGCCGCGACGGTGATGATCTGTGGGACCGGGTCGTCGAGGCGCCGGCTCCGGGTGCGACGCCCGAACAGGTGCGGCGTGCGGCACTCGCGGTGGGCTGGGCGATGCGCGCCGACGAGGCCCGGGACGGCCGGGTCGCCGGAGTCGACATGCGGCGCGAGGCCCAGATGCGAGCCGTCGTCGCCGATCAGCTGCGCCGTACGCCGGATGCGCGGATCGCGCTTCTGGTCGGGGCTTTTCACGCCCCGGCGCTGGTGGACGGTGACGGGATCGACCCGGCGGGGCGGAACCGGGCGGCGCCGCTCGATGGGCCGCGTCCGGTGCCCGACGTGACGACCAGCCTGATTCCGTACGCAGATCCGTTGCTGGACAGTCGTTCCGGCTATCCGGCAGGCATCCGGGACCCGCGGTGGCAGGCCGAGACGGTGAAGGCGGGAGGCGACCCCGCGCGGGTCTCGTCGGCGGCGGTGCGGATCGCCGTGGAGGTGTGCGCCGGTGTCCGCGAGGGCGGGCACCCGGCCGGCCCGGGGGAGGCACGCGAGGTGGTGCGCCTGACCGAAGACCTTGCGCGGCTGAGGGGCCTGCCCGCCCCCGGACGCAGCGAGATCGTGGAGGCGCTGACCTCGGTCCTGGCCCAGGGCGAGATGCTCGGCCGGGGCCGGGTGGTGGCCCAGGCGATGGAGAAGGTGCTCGTCGGGGAGCGCCGCGGACGCCTGGCCCCGGGCACCCCCAGGTCGGGTCTCGGGCCGTCTCTGGAAGCTTTGCTCAAAGAGCTGAAGCTGCCGAATCCCGATCAGCCGCATCGTAAGGAGCTTCGCCTCGATCCGCTGCGCAGCCCGCTGGACCGGCGTCGCGAGGTCACCCTCCAGCGCACCCAGGCCTGCGGCATCTACTACGCCCTCCCGGCCGACGTGCAGGGTGTCGGGACGGCGGCCGCGCTCACCACCCTGTGGCTGGCTGAGTGGACCCCGTCGTCCGCCGCGCTGACGGAGATCGCCGGTCTGCTGGGGGTGACGCTGGAACAGGCGTCCGAGGGAACGCTGCGCCGGCAGCGCGAGCGGGAACGGGCCGACGGCGGCAGCACGGCCCAGCAGGTGCTCGACGGGCTCCTGGCCGCGGCCGGGTGCGGACTGCCGGGCCTGACCGCCGACCGGCTGGACGACACGGCCCGGGTACTGCCCGCCACGGCCACCCTGCCCGAACTGCTCGCCGGGCTCGACCTGCTGAGCCGGCTGGAACAGAACACCGTGCCGGGTGTGGCCGGCCACGCTCTGCCCGATCTCGCCGTGGTCGTGGAAGAGGTTCATACGGCTGCGATCCGGCAGGTCGACGGCCTGGCCGGTTCCAGCGACCCGGCCGACGCCCGCGCCCTCCTGGCCCTGGTGGTGCGCCACGACCGGCTCGGCACCGGGATGCGTCTGGATGCCGCGCTGAAACGCCTTGCGACCGAGGGCAGTCCACTGATGCGGGGCGCCGGGGCCGCAGTGCGGGTGCTGCTCGGGCTGGACGACGCCGCCGGACTCGGCGACCGGGCCGCGGCCTGGCTCGACCTGGACGCCCCGATCGAACTGACCGCCCGGTTGTCCGGGCTGCTCATCGTCGCGGGGCCGTTGCTGGAGGCCGGCGGTGACGTGATCGACCCGCTGCTGGCCCGGCTCGAGGTGATGCCGGACGACCTGTTCCTGCGTCGTCTCCCGGCGGTTCGGGGCGGTTTCGACGTGCTCACCCCGGCCGCGCGGACCCGTCTGCTGGCGGCGGTGGAGGCCCGGCTGGACGACCGGCTCGACCTGGTCATGACCACCGATCCGGTGTTGCTCGGACGCTGGGCCCAGGCCGACGCCCACGCCCTGGAAGCGCTGCGTGAGCGGGGGCTGGCCTCCGTCGTCGCACTGGCCCCGGCCGATCGCTGGCGTCTGGTGCTCGGCCAGAAACAGGGCCAGTTACAGGGGCAGGCCAAGCGGTACGGCCAGGCCCTGGACGAGCTCTACGGGCAGGGACGGGGCGAGGGCTCCGGCGGTGACCTGGGCGGACCGGGCGCCGGCGACGGTCCGTCCTACCCCGGCGTGCGGGAGTGGTCGGAAGACCTGACCCAGCTGTTCGGGGCCACGGTGCGCGAGGAGGTGCTCGCGGCCGCGGCGGCCGGCGGACGTGTCGACGCCGCGCTCGCCATCGACCCGGCCTCGGCCAGGCCTTCGGTCGAACTGCTCACCAGCGTGCTCTCGCTAGCCGGTGCGCTGCCCGAGCGCACCGTGGCCCGGCTGCGTCCACTGGTGGCCAAGGTGGTCTCCGATCTCACGCAGGAACTGTCGCGCACGCTCACCCCCGCGCTCACCGGCCTCACCTCGTCCCGGCCGACCCGTCGTCCCGGGGGACCGATCGACCTGCACCGCACGATCCGGGCGAATCTGAAGACGGCCCGCTATCTTCCGGACGGTACCCCCACCGTCATCCCGGAGCACCCGGTGTTCCGCACCCGCAGCAAGCGCACCACCGACTGGCGCATCATCCTGCTCGTCGACGTCTCCGGTTCGATGGAGGCGTCCACCGTCTGGTCGGCCATCACCGCCGCCGTGCTCTCCGGTGTGCCCTCGCTGACCACGCACCTGCTCGCCTTCTCCACCGACGTCATCGATTTCACCGGCGTGGTCAGCGACCCGCTGTCGCTGCTGCTGGAGGTCTCGGTCGGGGGCGGCACATCGATCGCGACCGGCCTGGCCGCCGCCCGCGAACTCGTCACCGTGCCCAGCCGCACGATGGTCGTGGTGGTCAGCGATTTCGAGGAGGGGGGCTCGATCGGCCCGCTGCTGGCCCAGGTGCGGCTCCTGGTCGACGCCGGTGTGCACGTTCTCGGGTGTGCGGGCCTGGACGAGACCGGCGCGGCGAGGTACAGCGTCTCGGTGGCAAGCCAGCTGGTCGGTGCCGGTATGCCGGTCGCCGCACTCAGCCCGCTCGAACTGGCCCGCTGGGTGGGGGAGCAGGTGCGATGAACCTTCCCCCGGCCGATCCGGAACTGGTGGCGGCAACCGTCGCCGGTCTGCCCGCACGGTTGCAGAAACGTCTCGACGCAACGGTTTCAGGATCTTCTCAATGGACATACGCGGACGGGGCCGTCGACCTCGGTGGCGCCCGGGTCACGCTGGAGCCCGAGGGCGGGGCGCTTCGTAGGCCCGAGAACGTCTTCTGTGATTGCCTTCTCGCGCCGGTATGCCTCCACCGCGCCGCGGTTCTGAGCGTTGCCCCCGTGGCCGATCCGGCGCAGGAGGGGCCGTTCGGGGAAAGGGATCTGGTGGAAGGGGAGTCGTCGGCCGCCTCCGGCGATCCGGAAGTTCCTGGGGTCGCCGCCGTACCGCTTCCTGAAACTTCCGGTCCTGCAGCCGTTGATACCACGGCACCGGGATCTGCGGCGACCGCGCCGGTGGCAGCAAGACCGGCCGGTGCTACGGGGGAGTCTGGTCCGGCGGCGACGGAGCCGGTTCCCTCGAAACCGCCGAAGTCCTCGAAAGTCGCAGCGCCGGATCCCGTCGGATCGGGATCCGTTGCACCGGATTCGGTCACGGCCGGAACTGGAGTCACGGTCGGAACTGGAGTCACGGCCGGAACCGGAGTCACCGCCGGAACCGGAGTCACCGCGGCCGGGCAGCTCACGCCGGCGTCCACCTCGATCCCCACTGCGCCGTCCCTCATGGCGTCCGCTCCCGCGGTCTCCACCCCTGTAGGGGCCGTCTCGGCGGCCTCTGCTCCCACGAAATCCACGGCCGAGACCGCGGTGACCACAGCGTCCGTTGCTTGGAAACCATCGGAACGTGCTGCCGCCCAGATGATCTGGGACGCTGCTGGTCGCCTTCTCGAGGCCGGGACCGCAGGTGCCGGTGCGGCTTTGCAGGGGCAGTTGCTGGCCGGGGTGCATCAGGCGCGACTGCGGGCACTGCATCGTCTGGCCTCGTCGGCGACCCGGGTGGTGAGCGCGGTGCGGGCGGCCCGGGCGGACGACGCCTCGTTCTCCTTGCCAGGGCTGACAGCCGATCTGCTCGAGGTGCTGTCCGTGGCGTACGCGGTGTCCACCGGTACGGGTGATCCAGCGGACTGGCGGGGAACGGCCCGCACAGTCTACAGCGGGGTGGGTGGGCTGAGACTGGCCGGGTTGTGCCTGGAACCCGTGATCAGCTCCGCCGGGTATGCCGGGGTGGTCGTCTGGCTGACCGATGCCGAGGGCCGGATGTGGTCGGTCTCCGACGTCAAACCCGGTGACGCGGAACGTGTCATGTCCTCGGCCGCGGGGCCGGTGGCAGTCGGGGAGACCGGGTTGTCGCACCGGGACCTGTCGCGGGCGGGAATGATCATGTCGTCCGCCACTGCGAACCCGGAGGGTCGCCTGGGCAGTGGCAGTGGGGTGCGGGCCGTGCGTGCGGCCGGGGTGGGATGGACCGAACCACAGCTCCTGAGCCGGTTCGGTGCGCTGAACACGGGTACCGGTCCGGCGAACGCGGGTGATCGCAGGCCGCGGCTGCTCGCGCTCACGGTGTGCGGCGACGACCGAGACGCCTTGCTGGCCGTGGACGACGAGGGTCAGGGGGTGCGGCTCGTCGGGCCGGTGGGCGACCGGCACCGGATCCACCGCGACAACCTGCGGCTGCTCGCCGGCAAACCGGGCCTGCGGATGCTGGCGGTCGCACGGCCCCCGACCGGTGACGTCAACGGTTTCGCCGCTCCGGCGAGCTTTCTCGGGCTGCCGGGCACCCTGGAACTGATCGCGGTCGGAGGCGGTGACCTGCGGCTGCCGGCCGGTCTGGGCGGACATGCCGATCTCGGCTTCGACCGTCTGTCGTCGCGTTTCCTGCGTCCGTCGGGCCCACCACCACCGTTCCCGGCGACCGGTGAGGTGGCCGATCCGCTCCTGGCCTACCGGAGGCGTCTGGAACGGGTGGTGTCCGGAGGGCGGCGCACGCTGTCCGTGCCCGGTGTTCCCCGCGAGGTGCGCTCAGAGGCCGCGATGCTCCGCCGCGACCAGCTGGCCACGGCAGCTGTCCTGCTGGAGCGGCTACTCGATGCCGCACAGCCCGCGGAGCGGGACGTGTTCGGCCGGCTCGCCACCGAGACCGGGGGCGACCTGGCCCGGGCCTGGCTGGCTGCCGGTACCTATCAGCGTGAGCTTCTGGCGGCGCCGTTCTGAGCGGGCCCGGGGTGGGCCGGGTTGAGGTGAGGGGGGTCGGGCTGAGCGGGGTCGGGGTGCGCCGTGAATGGCCGTGCTGACGGGCCGGCATCTCCTCGTGATGTCGTCGAGGCCCGAACGCGTTCGGATCGGGTGGTGATGGCCGGAGGTGGTCGATCGCTTGGTTCGTGATCGAGCGGTTCGCCAGACCGGAGCCGGGAGGGTTCGCATGATCACGCACGAGGACGGGGCGGGCCTTCGCGGTCGTCACAGGACCTGGCTGTTTCGCCGGTATCTGCTGGTGGCGGCGCATCCGGAGGTCACCCGGCGGTGCCGTGCCGATCCCCGCACGACCGTGACGTGTCTCTTGGCTACGGCGGTAACCGAGGCAACAGGCCCTAGACTGCGGGCATCGTGACGGAGTTGAGCAGCAGCCCTCAGGTGAGGGCGGACCGACGGCAGCCCTCTGAGGCCACCGCAGCCACTCAGGTCACTCCAGCCCCTGAGGTGTCTGGAGTGGACGAGGCCGTAGAGGCGCCCGAATCTGGCGAGACCGTCACCCGGGAAGCGGGATTTTCGTCCCGCTGGTCGCTGCAGACACCGGGCATCGACATCTTCTGGCCGATTCTCGCTGTGGTGCTGACCACGTTCGTGATCGTCGTGTCGACGGTCGCGCACTCGTCGATGGCCGCGGTCGGTGCGGGCAGCCCGCGCACCGACTGGACCTCGTCACCGACGCCGACGGCCGACGCCCCGTTCGTCGTCGTGCAGATCTCCAGCCGGCCCACCCGGGCCCAGGCCCAGGCCGAGGCCCAGGAGCTGCGGCGCGCCGGGCTGGACGCCGGGGTGCTGAGGTCGGACCTCTACGCCCCGATGAACAAGGGCTGGTACGTGGTCTACGTGGGCCCGTTCCCGGACACCGCCGAGGGCCGGGCCAAGGCCGAGGCGATCACCCCCGGCATCAAGGACTCACTCGTCCGTACTCTCCAGCGGCGCTGACAGCCCCACGGCGGGCAGGACCACCGTGTCGATGAGGTGGATGATCGACTCCCGCGACGGCGCCTGCTGCTCGTACATCGCCCGGTACATCGCCATCGCCGGGCCCAGCGACGACAGCAGCTCGACATCGACGTCGGGGCGGATCTCGCAGCGGTCGATCGCCCGCTGCATGACGACGCGGTAGGACTCGACGCGTGGCTTGACCATGATGTCGGTGAGGGCCTCGAACAGCTGGGGTTCCTGCGACATCATCGATGCCACACCGATCATGATCTTCAGGTGGCGGTTGCTGTCGGTCACGGCCTTGGGCTTGACCATCGCGACCAGGTCGCCGCGTAGCGTGCCGGTGTCCGGCGGGACGTACGTGCCGTCCCGCTCCTGGGGCAGCGGCCGCTTCATGCAGGCGATGGCGTCCACCACCAGTTCGGCCTTGGACGACCAGCGGCGGTAGAGCGTGGCCTTACCGGCCTTGGCCCGCGTGGCCACCATGTCGACGGTCATGGTGTTGTAACCGACCTCGGCGAGCACGTCGAGCGCCGCGTCAAGGATGTCCTGATCGCGGGAGTGATCGCGCTTGCGACCGAGCCGCGCAGGTTCGGCATCTCTCGCGGTCTCGGTGGTCATGGCCGTGGCACCTCTGTCTCGTTGTCGGTCCAGGACGTTGTCGCCCTCGGTGAGGACAACGACGCCCTGCGGCAAATCGTACCCGGGTGGTGCTGGATTCGCCTGGTTACGGAACTCACACGTACCGGAACTGATTATTCCCGGAACTTATTGGTTTCGGAACTGAAGAGTCTCGTATATGGTTGCCGTCATGTCCCAGACCGCACCGGCGACGCCGTCCGCCTCCTCAGCCCGCTGGCTGACGCTGACGACGGTCGCGTTCGCTCAGCTGATGGTTGTGCTGGACACGACCGTCGTGAACATCGCACTGCCGTCCGCGCAGCTCGACCTCGGTTTCTCCGACGGCGACCGGCAGTGGATCGTCACCGCCTACTCGCTCACCTTCGGCAGCCTGCTGCTGCTCGGTGGCCGGCTGTCCGACCTGATCGGTCGCCGCCGCACCTTCATCACCGCGCTCATCGGCTTCGCCGCGGCGTCCGCGCTGGGTGGTGCCGCGCCGACATTCGGCCTGCTCGTCGCGGCGCGCGCCCTGCAGGGTGTCTTCGGTGCGCTGCTCGCGCCCACCGCGCTGGCCGTGCTGGCCACCACCTTCACCGACCCGGTGGAGCGTCGCCGGGCCTTCGGCATCTTCGGTGCCATCGCCGGTATGGGTGGTGCCATCGGCCTGCTGCTCGGCGGCATCCTCACCGAGAACCTGAACTGGCGCTGGAACCTGTACGTCAACTGCGTGATCGCGGTCATCGCCGTGATCGGGGCGCTCTTCTTCCTCCCGCACGTGCACCGCACCGGGCCGCGTCCGAAACTCGACGTGCCCGGCACCGTCCTGGTCTCCGGCGCCCTGTTCGGTCTGGTCTACGGCTTCTCCCACGCCGAGAACAACGGCTGGGCCAACGCCGTGACCATCGGCCTGCTGGTCGGCTCGGTCGTGCTCGGCACCGCCTTCGTGTACTGGCAGACCCGCGCCGAGCACCCGCTGATGCCGTTGGCGATCGTGCTCGACCGCAACCGCTCGGCGTCCTACCTCTCGGTGCTGCTGGCCGGTATCGGCATGTTCGGCATCTTCCTGTTCCTCACCTACTACCTGCAGCTCACGCTCGGGTACACGCCGATCAAGACCGGGCTCGCGTTCCTGCCGATGATCGTGGCCCTGGTGTTCACCGCGCAGATCGGCAGCAACTTCCTGCTGCCGCGGTTCGGCCCGCGCATCATGGTGCCCTCAGGCATGATCTTCGCCGCGGTCGCCGCGTTCTGGCTGACCGCGCTCGACCTGAACAGCTCGTACTGGCCCGGCATCGTGATCCCGCTGGTCCTCATGGGTATGGGATTCGGCCAGATGATGCCCGCGGCGATCCAGACCGCCACGCTGAACGTCGACCCGCGCTTCGCCGGGGTGGCCTCGGCGCTGGTCAACACCGGCCAGCAGGTGGGTGGTTCGCTCGGCACCGCGCTGATCAACACCTTCGCGGCCTCCGCCGGGACCGCCTACCTGGCCTCGCACCAGCCCGCTACGCAGCAGGTTCTGGCGCAGGCACAGATCCATAGCTACAGCACGGCCTACGCCTGGGTCGGGGGGTTCTTCGTGGCCGGCGGAATCCTCGCCGCTCTCATGTACCGCTCCCGTAGCGCCAACGCCCAGGTCACAGCCACGACCGGTGCTGCCGCGGAAGACGCCGAGCCAGTGATCATGCACTGACCAGAGGCAAGTAAGGCACGGCATCAGTAAGCCAGGTCGCTCGGTAGGAGCGGTCAGGCACGTGAAGTCCTCGGTCCGCGTCTGCGGGCCGGGGACTTTCGTGTGTGTGGGGGCGAGAATGCCCACGCTCTCGCCCGAGCCGGTTGGAGACCCGCAGGCTCACCGAGCCCTCCGGGACGCGTGCGGTCGCGCCGCTGACGGGAGCGGGCATGATCGCGAACAACGCAGCGCCAAGGAACCGGGCCCGGATCACACCAGGGAAGAAGGAACGTTCTGAGGGTTTGACGCGTCACCAGGCAAGGCACAGAAGCACACGGCGCTGCCAAGAGGCGGCCCACGGAACGGGTGGGAGGATCACGACATGGCACCCGCGCCCCGGGACTGGTTCAGCAAGCAGTTCGGCGACACGTTCGACGAGAAGGCCCGCGAGATCGGCCGGTTCAACCTGGCTATCTTCGGCAAGACCGGCGTGGGCAAGAGCACGCTGGTCAACGCCATCTTCGGGGAGGATGTGGCCGAGACGGGCATCGGTCAGCCGGTGACCCAGGGCAGTCATCTCTACATGCACGCGGACGGGCACTTCGGCGTGCTCGACACCCGCGGCCTGGAGATCGGCACCGACGACGAGACCATCCTGTCCGAGCTGGAGCAGTACATCCGGCAGATGCGCCGCCAGCCGCAGGCCGAGCAGGTGCACGTGGCCTGGTACTGCGTGAGGGCGGGCGACCGGCGGTTCGAGGAGACGGAAGAGGCCTTCATCCGGGGGCTGGACCGGCTCGGGCTGCCGGTGATGCTGGTACTCACCCAGGTGCCGATGCGCGACGGCCGTCACCACCCCGACGCCCTGGCCCTGCGCGACGTGATCGCCGAGCGCGACCTGCCTCTGGCCGCGCAGCCGATCTTCCTGACCAACGCCAAGTCCGACGACTTCGCCGGGCTCGAGGCCCACGGGCTGCAGGAACTGCTGGATGCCACGTTTCTCGTTGCCCCGGCAGGAGTTCAGGAAGCGCTCGTGGCTGCGCAGAAGATCGACCTGAAGCGCAAGCGTGAGCTCGCGGACAAGGCGATCCGCGCCGCGGTCGGAGCGGCCGCGGCGGCCGGAGCCACCCCCATTCCGTTCGCCGACGCCGCGGTGCTGGTACCCATCCAGCTCACGATGATGGCCACGATCTCGCACATCTACGGTGTCGGGGTAGACCGCGCCACGGCCGCCGCCCTCGCAGCCACGGCAGCCGCCACGGCGGGTGGCCGGTCCCTGGTCACCAGCCTGATCAAGACGGTGCCGGGGGCCGGAACCCTGGTGGGCGGCGGCATTGCGGCCGTGGTCGCCTCCGGCGTCACCTGGGCCGTCGGTCAGGCCTGGACCACGGTCTGCTCGCGCCTGTCCCAGGGCAAGCTCACCGGTGTGTCCGGTGCCCTCGACAGCGACGCGATCCGGGAGCTCTTCCTCGACGAGTTCCGCGGCAACATGCGCAAGAAGCTGCCGGGCGGTTTCAAGACCTTGGACAAGTAGGCGCAGATCACGCCCAGTTCTGCAGAGCAAGAAAGCGGTTCAGGGTCGGCAGATACAGCTGCCGCCGAGCTCGAGGTCGTCTCGTCGGCGTGGGCGAGGAACGTCGTCAGGGGCCTCTGATCCCGGGCATCGATCCGCGCTGCAGAGGCTGCAGAGTATGCAACCGGACGATGTCAGCGATCTGTGGTGATGGGCGGCACAACAGAAACGGCCCGGATGTCCGAGGACGCGGGCCGCTTCTGTTCGTTCAGCCCAACCACGGTTGTTCTCCTGCGGGACGCGGTCGAGCGATTCCATCTCATCCGTTCAGTTCTTGCGCCTCCACCATGCCTGCTCGGGCTCGGAGATCGGCACCCGTGAACCGGGCGCGGTCGCCTTCTGCGTGAGCTTGCGCTCGGACGGCGCGAAGATGATCTGGGAGATCTGCTGGTAGTGCAGGTCGGAGTCGGGGATGTAGTTGATGGTGCTCAACGCCTGGTCCTGACCGGCGGACTCCATCACGAACTTGCCGTATCCGAACAGCTGGCCCGTCACCGTGCGGTCGTACCGCATGTCGGTGACCTTGGACATCGGCATGATGTCGACCTGGCGGGTGACGATGCCGTGCACCAGCATCAGCCGGCGGTCGGTGGCGATGAACAGCTCGTCGTACCACTCCCAGGCCTTGAGCAGCAGCCGTGCGAGCAGCAGCAGCCAGAGCACCGTGAGGATCTGGACGAAGAGGCCGCTGGTGTGGTTGCTCACCCAGGCCAGGATGATCAGGCCGAGGACGCCCGTGGCGGTCGGCTCGGCGAGCACCACCCAGTGCCGGCGCAGCATGAAGATGATCTGCTCGCTCGGGATGAGGTAACGGTCCAGTTCCTTCGGAACACCCGGGCCGAAACGTTCTGAATGCCCCACCATGCGGACCACTCTAGGCGAGCGGCGAGCAATTGTCGGGCTTCAACTCGGGAAAGTCTTGTCTCGTTATTCCCAGGAAGTGACTGCTGCCACTGCCGTGACGCCGCACCGGCTGGCAGGGGCGCTGCGAATGCGGTCGGGAGGCCCCACGAACGGGTTTCTATGCTGGTGACGGAACCATCGCTACCAGGAGGCAGTCATCAGTACGTCACCCGCCGACCGACTCGCAGCACTGGAACGCGCACTGCCCGGGGCCAAGCTGGTGGTGGACGTCGATGTGCTCGCCGGCCTGAGTCATGACGACGCGGAATGGGCTCCGGTGGGGATGCCGCTCGCGGCCCTGCGCGCGCAGTCGACGGATGAGGTCAGCCGGGCGGTCGCGGTCTGCGCCGAGCTGAACGTGCCCGTGGTGAGCCGGGGCGCGGGCACCGGGCTGTCGGGCGGCGCGAACGCGGTCGACGGCTGCCTGGTGATCGACCTGTCACAGATGAACAAGGTGCTCGAGATCGACGTGGACAACATGATCTGCGTGGTGCAGCCGGGCGTGATCAACGACGACCTGAAGGCCGCGGTGGCCGAGCACGGGCTCTGGTACCCGCCGGACCCGGCCAGCGCCCCGTGGTCGACGATCGGCGGCAACGTCAGCACCAACGCGGGTGGTCTGTGTTGCCTGAAGTACGGCGTCACCCGCGACTACGTGCTCGGTCTGGAGGTCGTGGTGGGCGGCCCGGCCGGGGAGTACGGCACGGTCACGCGGCTGGGCCGGCGCACCACCAAGGGGGTGGCCGGGTACGACCTGACCGGGCTGTTCGTCGGTTCGGAGGGCACGTTCGGCGTGGTCACCGAGGTCACGCTGCGACTGCGCCCGGCCCGCCGGGAGGCCCCGCGGACCGTGGTCGGCGCCTTCCCGAGCCTGGTCGCCGCGGGTGACGCGGTCGCCGCGGTGACACGGGCCGGCCTGCTGCCGACCGCCCTGGAACTGCTCGACCGCGCCTGTCTGCAGGCCGTCGAGGACTGGAAGCACCTGGGTCTGGAGGCCGACGCCGAGGCGCTGCTGCTGGCCCAGATCGACACCCCGGGGGAGTCCGGGCAGGTCGAGGCCGCGACGATGGCCGAGGTGTTCGAGAAGGCCGGCGCGCTGTGGGCGGCCGTCTCCACCGACGAGCAGGAGGCCGAGGCCCTGTTCGCCGCCCGTCGCCTGGCCTATCCCGCGCTGGAGCGGCTCGGCCCGGTGCTGACCGAAGACGTCTGCGTGCCCCGCTCGAAGGTGCCGGACATGCTCGGTGCGGTCGTCGGGATCGCCCAGCGGCATGGTGTCTCCATCGCCACGATCGCCCATGCAGGCGACGGCAACCTGCATCCGCTGATCCTGGTGCCGGCCGGCGACGACGCGGCCAGGGTCGCGGCCCAGGCCGCCTTCGAGGAGATCCTCGACGCGGCGATCGGGATGGGCGGCACGGTCAGCGGGGAGCACGGCATCGGGCTGCTGAAGCGGGAGGGCCTGCGCAAGGAACTCCCGGCGCCGGTGCAGGCCATGCAGGCCGCGATCAAACAGACTCTCGACCCGCTCCATCTCTTCAACCCGGGCAAAGCCGTCTGAGAACTCTTCCGTGACCCACGTCACCCGCGTGACACTGAGGGACATGCGGAGTTTCGTGGTCACCGGCGGTGGACGAGGTGTCGGGCGGGCGGTTGTCGAGCGACTGCTGGCGGACGGTCAGGCGGTGGTCGCGATCGAACTGGATGCCCGGGCCCTGGCCTGGGTCGCCGGTCATCCGGCGGGGGCGCGGGTCGTGGCGGTGCGTGGCGACGCCGCCCTGGAAGACGTCGCCGAGCACGCCGCGAAGCTGGCCGCCGCGATCGCACCACTGAGCGGCTGGGTCAACAACGCCGCGCTCTTCCGTGACGCCTCGCTCGACACCGACGACGCGGCAACCATTCTCGATCTGATCACGTCGAACGTCGCGGCCGCGGTGACCGGCTGTGCGGTGGCGGTCAAGCACTATCTCGCGACCGGCCGCGGCGGGGCGATCGTCAATGTCTCGAGCCACCAGGCCCAGCGTCCGGTGCGGGGCGCACTGCCCTACGCCACGGCCAAGGCCGCGATCGAGGGTCTGACGCGGGCCGCGGCCGTCGACCACGGCCCGGCCGGGATCCGGGTCAACGCGGTGGCCCTGGGCTCGATCAACACCGAGCGCTACGCGGCGTTCCTGGCCGGGCGGGACACCCAGGAAGTGGCGGCGGTGACGCAGCAGATGGCCGAACTGCACCCGCTGGGACGCGTCGGGCTGACCGCCGAGGTCGCCGACGCCGTGGTGTACCTGCTCTCCGACGCCGCGTCGTTCGTCACCGGCGCCGTGCTCCCGGTCGACGGGGGGCGGGCGGTCCGGGGGCCCGATCCGGAAGAAAACTGACCCTGGGTACGGCATCGGTCACGCCCGGTGGTTTAGGATCGCCGCGTAACGGGTGACCAGCCCGATAAACCGCATACCGGACGCTGTCCAGGGGGAGAGCAACCGTCATGAGCGCAGATTCGACCGTGGGACCGGACCTGACCGTCGACACTACGAGCGCCGATGCCCGGCTCGAGGCCGTGCACAAGTACACCGATGAGCTCGGCGCCCCGGAAGACGGTGCCTTCGACCGCATCGCGCAGATGGCGGCCAAGATCTTCGGCACGCCGATCGCGACCGTGAGCATCGTGGACGACGACCGGGTCTGGTTCGCCGCCACGCAGGGGCTGGACGGTGTGCGTCAGGTCGGCACCGAGCCCGGGCTCTGCGCGTCGGTCGTGCACCAGGCGGGGCCGTACGTCGTGCAGGACGCCGAGAACGACCCGCGCACCGCGGATCATCCCCTGGTGACGGGCGATCTCGGACTGCGTTTCTACGCCGCGGCCCCGATCGAGGTGGAAGGGCACGCGCTGGGCACGGTCAACGTGATCGATCAGGTCAGCCGTCCGCAGCTCGACCCGATGCAGATCAGCCTTCTCGTCGACCTCGCCGCCACCGTGGCGCAGCTGATGGAGATCCGCCTGGTCGCCCTCACCGCGATGAAGGAACGCAAGGTCGTCCAGGTCTGAAATCACCCGAATTTCGGGGCCGTCTGACGGGCGAGTGTTAAGAGCCCGTCAGGCGGCATATATAAAGTCTCCATATGAATTGACCGCGGCGGTCGGGCGGTATTACATGAGCACCGGGTCCGCTGGTAAGCGGTCGATCAGTGGGTTCCGCAGCCTCGGAATTCCACTGTTTCCGGCCGGTTTCATCGCGACTCACGATGCCGGCGGCGTGGCCCGGTCCGCGCGACGACCCTGACCGTCTCGTGTGCGGGAGGCGTCGCCGGCATCACCACGACGTCCCGGCCGGTTCAGTACTCGTCTTCAGTACTCGTCGGGTTCGCGGCGCTCGAAGGCGCTTTCGCGCTGGGCCCGGGTGAGGTCGACGATCAGGCCCAGCCCCTGGGCCTGATCCGGGGCCGCGCTCCGGCCGAACGCCGTGTGCAGCACCGACCCCGGGTCGCCCTCGCCCGCCCGCCGGGACACGCTCAGCCCGTCGGTACCCACCCCGTTCGGCCCCCGGCGCAGGTTGCTGAAGATCTGCGGCAGCACGCCCGGCCCGGTGTAGCGGATCAGCTGCCGCAGGATCGCGATGCGCCAGATGTCCTGATGTCCGGTGTCGTCGCGCAGCCGGCCGAAGAGGGCATCGAAAAGTGCCAGCAGCTCGGCGAACCGGTCGGTGTCGAGACCCTGACCGTGCTGCCGCGGCAGGAACGCCACCGCACTCTCGATCCTCGTCCTCAATTCGTCGTCCGTCATCCGGCGGGCCTGCGGCAGCAGCGCGTGCGCGAGATCCGCGACCTGGTCGCGCGCGTCCTGCTGGCCGGCGTGCGAACGCATCAGCAGCGCCCGGTTCAGGATCTCGAACTCCGAAGGACAGTCCGGATCGAGAAAGGCGTACGAGGACAACGGCAGCAGCCGTCGGGCCAGCCGGGCCACCAGCAGTCGCGGGCGGCGCCCGGGGTCGTGGGCGAGCAGGTACAGCAACAGCCCGAAACCCCCGACCACGGCCGCGGCCGGCGCGTAGGGAAGCCAGCCCAGCGGGGCGAGAGCTCCCGGCCCGGTACCCCGTGAGGAGCGCAGCCACCACAGCGCGGTGCTGGTCAGCACGGCCAGGACGGCGATCCAGGCGAGCAGGTCGAGCACGATGACCGCATAGCCGCGGCGGCCGCGTCGCACGTGACGCTCGCTGATCACCTCACCGGCCAGGGCGGCCCCGGGGTCGAGGTCGGCCAGCCGGTAGGGCCGGATCACGGTCCCGACCGCGTCGGCGGCCAGGGCCCGGCACAGCCGCCCGATCCCGAAGGTGCACACCGCGAAGACCGGCAGGGCACAGGCGGGCACGAGCCCCAGCCAGATCGTTCCGCCGGCCGTCAGGTGCCCAGCCAGGTCGCTGAGGAGATTCGCCAGGCCGGTGAGCTGGGTGGGCATGGTGAGCTGGGTGGGCATCGTCAGGTCGCCACATAGGAGTAGCAGACCCGGTCGCCGCGCAGGTGGCTCCGGATCCGGCCGGCCTGCTGCAGCACGATCAGCGCGTGCGCCACGTCATCGCGGTCGAACTGGGTGCCCAGGATGATGTCGACGACGTCCAGCTGCAGCCAGGGACGGCGGGCCAGATAGGTCATCACCTCGCGGGCCGTGTCCACCCGGTCCTGGCTGGGCACGAAACCCCGGGCCGCGACCATGGGCCGACGCTGCGCCTGACGGCGCAACTGGGTTCCCCCGAACGGTGTCCGCCCGGGTTTCGGGGCCGCCTTACGGGCGGGGGTCGGCGGGGGCGTCAATGAGGGACGAGGTGCCTGGCGCTGCGTCGGGATCGGCCCGGTGAACGGCGTCTGGGTCGCCGAGAACGTCGGGCGGTTCGCCGGTGGGGGAGTCCAGGCGCGGGGGCGCTTCGCGGTGGTGGCCGGGATCTCGCCGGGGTTTCCAGCCGGGGACGACGCAACCGGCGCGGCTGTCTGCGTCGGCTGGAACCGGTGGTCGGGCGAAGAAGACCGGGAGGACCGGACCGGCTGGAGCGATGCGGCCGGGGCCGACCGGGCGATGTCGTCACTCATCCCGTTCAGGGCATAAGCCTGCTGGGCGGTACTGCGCCGCCCGGTCTGCAGACCGGGGTCGTAACCGGTGGCCCGGACCGGGTCCGGCTCGTCCTGCAGGTCGTCCTCCAGATCGTCCTCGGGTTCGTCGTCGAGGGCGTCGAACTCCTCGAACTCGCCGTCCCCGAAGTCTTCGCCGAAGTCGTCCTCGTCGAAATCCTCGAAGTCCCCCGGATCCTCCTCGTACCCGGCGCCGGCCACCGGACTGTCCGCCCGGTCCGGCTGACCCGGTTGATCCGGCCCGTTCTGGCCACGCTGCACCGTGCGCCGGAAGTCGGCCTGGTACGCCGCCCGCTCGTCCTCGCGCAAGCTGTACGAGCCGTAGGCGTCGTACAGCACCTCTTCGTCGCCGGTCTGGGCGTTCCCGGTGGGTGCGTACCCGGTGTGGGCGTCGGGTTCCACGGTGGGCCACGGATAGGCGTACTGCGGCTGAGGATCCTCGTACGTCCCGTACTGCTGGGCGTATCCCTGGTCCAGCACCTCGGCCGGGGCGGCACCGTAGGCGCCCGGGGCCGGGTCGAAGGCGACCGGGTCGAAGGCGACCGGGTGGAAGGCGACCTGATTGAAGGTGACCTGATCGTCGGCGACCGGGTCGACGTGGTGCCCGTACGCGTCCTCAATTCCCGCGCCGGAGGCGACAACACCGTCCGTCCCGGGCGCCGGCTCCGGACGACGAAGGGCACGACGGTCCCGGCGGCGCTGATAGGGCGGACCCGAAGCGGGCGCGGGGTACTCCGACACGCCGCGACTATAGCTCTGGGTATTTCAATCGTGGCGTTGTGTGTTCGCGACACAGCTACAGGTTTTCTGTGCACCCGTCGAAAAGGCCGGTACTACTCGACGCTCACGGGAGGACATTCGGTGCTGGCCGGCCGTCGTGCCTCGTATCTCGTCGTCGTGGTCGGCGTCGTTCTCACGGGTATCTATGCGCTGGACCTGGGTTCCGGCGTGAACAGCCGGATCAGCGGCGTGATGGGCTTCGGCACGGTCGCCGCGCAGATCGTGGGGGTGTGGCGCAACCGCCCCTCCGACCGGCTGCCCTGGATCTGCCTCATCCTGTCCAGTCTCAGCTTCTGCACCGGAATGGGCGTGCGCGGCTGGGCCACCCGGCAGAGCGGCCTGGCCACCTTCACCGGCGACATCTTCTCGATCGGCGGGTACCTGCTGGCCGGTCTGGGGATCAGCGTCATCCTGCGCCGGCGGGTGGGCGCGCAGCGGCACGCCGTGGTCGACGGCATCATCGTCGCGCTCGGGGCCGGACTGGTCGCCACCGAGTTCTTCGCGCTGCCGGCCGTCCGGATCGGCGACCGCCCCCAGCTGGTCTCGCTGCTGGCCGGCCTCTACCCGCTGTGGGACATCGTTCTCCTGCTGCTCGTGCTCAATCTGGGCTTCTCCACCGCGTCGGGTCTGGCGAGCTTCCGGTTCATCGCCCTGTCGATGACCGGCCTGCTGGTCGGCGACATCGGCTACGCGATCATCGGCGCCCAGGGCGACCTGGTCGGCCCAACCCTGCTCGATCTGCCGTTCCTGCTCGGTTTCACCGCGCTCGCGGCCGCCGCCCTGCACCCGTCGATGACCGAGATGAGCTCGGTGCGGCCCCGCCCGGTGCAGTCCTGGTCGGCGACGCGTCTCAGCCTGATCGTGCCCGCCCTGGCCACCCCCGTCGCGGTCCTGCTCGCCACCGGCGGCACCGCCCACAACAACGTCCCGCTCGCCCTCACCACCGCCGGCCTGATCGGGTCGCTGGTGTTCCGCTCGGTCTCGGCCGTGCGCAGCAACGCCGAGATCCAGCGTGGCCTGCTCTACCGCGCCACCCACGACCCGCTCACCGGTCTGCCCAACCGCGATGCGCTCACCCAGCACATGGCCGAGATGATGTCGTCCCGGCGGGCGGACGGCGTCTGGGTGGTCTACCTCGACCTGGACGGCTTCAAGCTGGTCAACGACCACTGGGGGCACGAGGCCGGCGACCTGTTGCTGGTCGAGGTGGCCAAGCGGCTGGGCCGGCTGACCCGGGACAGCGCGATGTTCGCCCGGATCTCCGGTGACGAGTTCGCGGTGGCCGACAGCGGGCAGGCCATTCACGCCTCGGCCCTGGCCGAGCGCATCCAGGCGGAGTTGAGCCGGCCGATCGAACTGCCCGGCATCGAGCTGATGACCGTCGCCTCCATCGGTATCGCCCCGCTCACCGATCAGCGTGACGCCGAATCCCTGCTACGTGACGCCGATCTGGCGATGTACCGGGCCAAGGCCGAGGGCCGGGTCCGGGTGTTCGACTCCGGAATGCGCCAGACCGTGAACGAGCGGGTCGAGATCGAGCTCGCCCTGCGTCAGGCCGTGCAGCGCAACGAACTCTGGGTCTCTTACCAGCCGATCGTCGACACCTGCACCGGCCGGGCGATGGGCGCCGAGGCGCTGGTGCGCTGGACGCACCCGGTGCGGGGGCCGATCTCGCCGGTCGAGTTCATCCCGGTCGCCGAGGAGACCGGCCTGATCGAGCAGATCGGCACCTTCGTGCTCGAGGAGGCGCTGCGGCAGATGGCCCTCTGGCGGGACGAGGGCCTGCTGCCCGAGAGCTTCTACATGTCGGTGAACGCCTCGGCCCGGCAACTGCGCGACCACAGCCTGCGCCGCACGATCTCGGACGGTCTGCGGGTGTACCGCCTGGGTGGCGACCGGCTCACGATGGAGATCACCGAGTCGATCCTGATGGGCGATCACCAGCAGGTCATCGAGGTGCTCACCGGCCTGCGCGGCCTGGGCATCGGCCTGTCGGTCGACGACTTCGGCACCGGGTACTCGTCGTTGAGCTACCTCAGCCGCTTCCCGGTGACCACGGTGAAGGTGGACCGGGCCTTCGTCACCGGGCTCGGCGTGGACCCGGGTGACGAGGCGATCGTGCGGGCCATCGTCGCGATGTCGACCGCGCTGCACCTGAACGTGATCGCCGAGGGCGTGGAGACCGAGCAGCAGCGTGACGTCCTGGCCGGTCTCGACGTCACCCGTTGCCAGGGCTGGTTGTGGGGAAAGGCCGTGGCCCACGACGAGTTCGCGACCAGGCACCTGAGGACGATCGTCCAGGGGGCCCAGGAGCCGGCTGTCCCGGCGCCCCGGGTCGGCTGATGCGATGACCATGCGGGCCGGCCCCCTCGTCCGTCCGTGATCATGCAGTTCCCCAGCCTCCCCGCTTCCCGGGGAAGGTCTGCCTGATCACGAACGAAGGAGGGGGGACGACGAGCGCCGCACCCGGGGTCAGACGGCGAACAGCGGGGGCAGGGTCAGCATCATGATGGCCGACCAGGTCACGTGCGTCGCGATCGGGGCCAGGATGCCGCCGCTGGCCCGGCGTTCCAGCCCCAGCGCGGCGCCGAGCAGGAAGGCCGCGAACACCAGCATCGGGTTGCGGGTGGCGATCGTGGCCACGGCGTAGACGACCGTCGAGATCAGCACCGGGTGCCGCCGGCCGATGGCCGCGTACAGGGCGCCGCGGAAGAACACTTCCTCGGCCAGGCCGTTCAGCAAGGTCACCACAGCGATGAGCCAGGCCGACCCCTCCGTCTGGTGGGCCAGCACATGCGTCACGAAGTCGCGCAGCGGGGGGATCTCGCGCACGATCAGTGCCCCGGCCACGAAGATCGCCCCGGCGACCAGCCCGAGCGCGACCCCGTGCAGCAGAGGGCGTCGCAGAGCTCCCCGGTACGACGTCCAGCCCAGGTGGAGAGGGCCGGAGGCGAGGCCACCGGCAATCCAGACCGCCGCCACGAGCAGCGTGAGCGGATAGAACACGGTGGCACCCGGTTCGACCGACAGCGAGATGCCGAGCAGCGCGGCGCCGAGCACCAGCGTGACAGCGGTGACCACGCGACGACGCCGGAACCGGTCGTCGGACTCGGTGTGGTCGCGTGGCACCTGTTCGATCAGCGTCGAGCGCAGCAGGTCCTCCACCGCCCGTCCGGTCGCGGTGCGGCGCAGGGTCGACGCGGCGAAGCGTTCCAGCCGTCGGCTGGCCCGGGCCTCGAGAGCGGTCCTGGTGGGGCGTTCGGTCATCGGATCAGTGGACGGGGTGCTCGCCGGCGTCGGGAGCCACCGCTTGCGCGGCACTCTCCTCCTCGGCCCGTTCCCGATCGGCCAGGGCCAGACGCACCGAGTCGTCGTACCCGATCGTCGGGCCGGGCACGACCTCCTCGATCGAGTGGTCGTGCACGACCACCTCGTTGATCATCGAGTCCACCAGGTTGCGGGCGGTGGCGGTGTCCACGTCGGTGACCAGGGCCAGCCAGTGGGACGACAGGCCGGGGGTGAGCAGCGGGACGGTGAAGTTCGGCAGTCGCTTGCCCATCACCGCGGCCGCCCGGGCCAGCATGTCCTTGTAGCGCAGCACCTCGGGCCCGCCGATTTCGAACACCCGGCCTCGGGCGGCCTCGGGCTCCAGCACGCCCTCGAGGTAGCGGATCACGTCGGGCAGGGCGATCGGCTGCGTGCGGGTGCTGACCCAGTGCGGCGTCACCATGGCCGGCAAATGGTCGACGAGCTGGCGGGTGATCTCCCAGCTGATGCCGCCGTGGCCGATCACCACGGCCGCGCGCAGCACGGTCACCGGCACCCCGGCCAGTGGCAGCAGCTGCTCGACCTGGCGCCGGGAGCGCAGGTGGGGAGAGAGGCTCTCGACATCCTCGCCCAGGCCACCCAGATAGATGATGCGCTCGAGGCCGGCCCGGTGCGCCGCCTCCCCGAAGTTCAGGGCGGCCTCGGCGTCCTTCTCCTCGAAGTCGTCCGACTCCAGCGAGTGCACGAGGTAGTACGCGGCGTCGCAGCCGGCCATCGCGGTGGCCAGACTCTCGACGTCCGAGACGTCACCGAAGACCGGTTCGCCCGCTCCCGCATAACGTTCCGGGTGCCGAGTCATCGCTCTGACGGTGTGCCCCTGGCGCACCAGACGCTGCGCGAGATGGGAACCGATGAAACCGGAAGCGCCTGTGACCAGGACTGTTCTCGCCATGGTCCCAGTGTCGCCGGGTTGGGCGCAGGCGCCAGCCGGGGTTCCCACCTCGTCCGCCGTTGACCCGAAAGGTCCCGGAACCACAAAGACTGGTGAGCTTGGTGCGGGCTGTGAGGCACAATAGTTCGCTCACCGGACATACCTCGTTCACCGTGCCGCCACGGATGGTGTTTGCGTTGAACATGAGGCGTGACCTGGCCCGATGCTGCCCCTGCCCTCTTACGGAGCTCAGTTCAATGACGACAGTGATCACCTTCGGCACCTTCGATGTCCTGCACATCGGTCACCTGCGCATCCTCGAGCGGGCGAAGGCGCACGGCGACCGGCTGGTCGTCGGGGTGTCGTCGGACGCGCTGAACATGAGCAAGAAGGGCCGTAACCCGATCTTCAGTGAGAACGAGCGCACCGCCCTGATCCAGGCGCTCGAGGTCGTGGACGAGGTCTTCATCGAGGAATCGCTGGAGCTGAAGGCCGACTACGTGAAGAAGTTCGGTGCCGACATCCTGGTGATGGGCGACGACTGGACCGGTCGCTTCGACTGGATCAAGGAGCACTGCGAGGTCGTCTACCTGCCCCGCACGCCCTCCATCTCCACCACTGCGGTCATCGAGAAGATCTCCAAGCTGCCCTCGGCCTGACGAGTTCAGCCGCATCGAACCGGCTCGAACCAGCTCGAACCTGATCGGCCGGCATCGGGCACGGAGTGTGGGCCAGCCACTCCGTGCCCGATTTTCTCGTTTGCGACGTATTTATAGCCGTTGAGGTGGACGCCGGTGGGGGCCGGGCGTAGATTTCAGGGACAGCGAAAAGGCGCGGCGCGGGGGCGTGTACAGGGGGTTGTGGCCGGGCGTCAGCGCTGTTCGACGGGTTTCTCCGTGGGCGTGGCGAGGGCTGATTCGGCTTCATCCAGCCTGGTTCCTACAAGCCCTCGGGCGGTGCTCCGACCCCTCCCGGAGCACCGCCCGAGTCTGTGCCCACGAACTGAACCCTCAGGACCGGGCGAGGACGACGTCCACCGTCTCGGTCTACGTATTCGGAAGACGGCGGCCCACCAGGTGCTGCCAGACCCAGCTCTCGGGCATCCGGATGCCGGTCACCACGTACTGCGCGGTGCCCTCGCTGAGCAGGATGGTCTGCAGCTCACGCTGGGCCACCCGGGTACCGGCGACCAGGAGCTCGTCGTCGAGGTGCAGCTCGGTGTCGTCGGGCGGGGCGATCGTCGCCGCCCCGTCGCGCAGCAGCATCAGGGGCACCACCGGCAGGCGCTCGTCACGGTCGTCGGGATCGCGGAACAGGTTGCCGATGGTGAGGGGCACCCGGCCGGTCTGCCCGGCGTGGCGGCGCTGACGTTGCCGTGGCGACACCGACCCGGGATCCAGGTAGCCGGCCAGCGCCGGGGCCTGCCAGGCCGTCAGCTCGACGTTCCAGACGTCTTTCATGTACTGGCCGCATCGGTCCTGGATGCGGTGGACGAGGGCGATGGCCTCTTCCTCGCCGCGCTGGGGCATCTCCTCGAGGAAGCGCCAGAGCAGCGGCGTGGAGAGCCGGGCGTAGGCCTCCCGGGCCACGATGTCGGCGGGTACGAGCAGCATGTCCAGGTGCATCGCGGCGAACAGCGAGCGATTGGTGGGCAGGTTCTGGCGCCCGGCTGCGTAGAGGTCGGGGTTGCGACGCCGGGCGGCGGCGATCAGCGACAGGTTGGTGGTGTCGTTGTCGGTGCCGGCCACGAAGCCGACGGCCTGCTCGATGCGGGCCTCGTCGAGCACCTCCGGTTCGGACCCCTCACCGTGGATCACCCGGGGGAGCTGCTCGACCGGCAGGCCCAGTTCGGCGGCGAGGAATGCGTCCGAGGGCGGGTCCGGCTCGATCACCACCACGTCGAGCCCTTCGGCGAGCAGGTCACCCACCACCTCCTGCCCGAACCGGCCGTACCCGCAGACCACCCACAGCCCTTTGGCCGGGGGCGAGCCGGGCGGCGGCTGCTCCGAGCCCGGCCCGGCCTCCAGCCAGGAGTAGAGCCGGAACGAGGCGGGGGAGCGCAGGGCCATGCGCAGGTGGTCGCCGAACCGGTCGAACGGGTTGATCACGGTCGGCGTGCCCCAGGCCAGCATCAGGTCTTCCACCGGTGCCGAGATGGTGCGGGCGATCACCGGCAGGTCGGGCCGCAACAGGGCCGCGGACATCGTGATGGCCAGGTTCACGTCGTCGTCGTCCGTCAGCGCCAGCACGGCCTGGCAGTGCGGGTTCTTCAGCCCGGCGAGCTTGAGGTTGAACGGGTTGGACGCGTCGGCGGTCAGGCCCGGCGGGTCGGCGAAGTACTGGTCCACCTCGAGCGACTCGATCTGGGAGGGCTCGATGTCGAGGGCCACGAAGTTGCGGCCCAGGTGGTCCCAGGCCCGGCCGAGGCGCTGGCCGGTGTGCCCGTAGCCGGCGATCAGCAGGAACGGGTCGCGCAGCCGCTCCACCCGGCGGGTGAAGCGGCGCATGTCCAGGGCGTTGCGGAAGCCGCGGTCCTGCAGCAGCGAGAGCAACGTACCGAGCGCGTACGCCCAGCCGATGACGGTCAGGTAGATGCTGACCGTCATCCACATCCGCTGTGCGGCGGTGAACGGGAACGGGATCTCGCCGAAACCGATGGTGCTGGCGGTGTAGCTCATCACGTAGAAGGCGTTGAACAGGCCCATCCGGTGCGGTTCGCCCTCGGGCGTCTCGCCGGGGGCCAGCGCCAGCCCGAGCGTGGTGATCGCGAAGATGATGATGAGCACGATCAGCGGCGTGCGCATGCGCCGCATGATCAGGAAGATCGGGGCCGAGCCGGTGTCCGCCCCGCGGGAGCTGAGGGGGCCGCCCTCCGGGCCGGGCACGTCGCCGGCCTGCCGGAACCGGGAGACCGCGGCCCAGCGGTGCTCACCGGTGATGAGCGCGTTCGTGGCGGCCGGGTCCTGCCCGGTGAGCTGGGGGTCGAGCGGTTCACCGGGCTTGCGGATGCGGGTGGCGGCCCGGCCCTGGCCGTGCCGCCGCCCCGGATGCCGTTCGTGCCACTGCTCCTGGTCGGAGCGGGATCGCTCGGGCGGATGCATCAGCGGCGGTGGAAGGACACGGTCTCGATCACGAGGAGCACCACCGAGACCAGGTTGGCCAGCAGGGCTCCACCGGACAGCGACACGATGCTCGACATCGCGTGCTCGTCCAGACCGGAGCTGGACACGTAGTCGGCGTAGACCCAGACGATCGTGGCCGCGATCAGCTGCAGGTCGGCGACCAGGCTGGTGGCCAGGTGCACGGCGCCGATCTGGGTGCGGTCGCCGAACTTGAGCACGGTGGTGATCAGGCTGACCACCACGGCCGCGTAGAGCTCGTACTCGCTGTGCAGGTTGGCGTCGGAGATGTCACCGATGAAGAACCCGAAGTTCATCGTGGCGGCCAGCAGGACGAAGAAGCCGAAGATCACTTTCTCGAGGTTCATCGACCCCTCCGGTCGGTGGCACTGCTCTGAGTACTGCTCTGGGGTGCTGGACCCCAGCATCCTGCACCCTCACGGGTCTACGACGCTCGGTGCCCCGTCGGAGTGCCCGATTCGCGCCCCCGATCGCCGTCAGCGCGATCATTCCCGCGAGGACGGGTACCGGCACGTTCCCGGTGCCGGCCGCGGGCCACTGAACCGGCAGATTCATCGGACGAATTGGCCGGTTGGTCGCCCCCGGGACACCGCGTCGTAGTCTTCGGTCATGCCCGTGAGTCCCCGATGACCTACCTGCACCCCAGCTGGGAGTTGTCTGCGACCTGCGCCGTGCTCCTGGCCCTGCTCTGGGGCGCCCTGTCGCTGGCCCCGCGGGCCGGCCTGGTCGAGCTGGTGCGGTCGTTCGCCCGTGAGTTCGCCGTGGTGATGACGCTGCTGGGGGTCTGGCAGTACGTCGGCCGGTTCGTGCGCACCCACGTCGAGGGTGCCTACTCGCACGCGGTCCGGGTGCAGAACGCCCAGGCCTGGCTGCACCTGCCGGACGAGCTGGAACTGCAGCACCTCGTCCTGCCGCACGAGTGGCTGGTGCGCTCGATGAATTCCTACTACGCCTTCGCCCACCTCAACGGCATGGCGCTGTTCCTGATCTGGGTCTGGTGGCGGCGCCGCTCCTCGTTCCGCTCCGTGCGCAACACGGTCGTCGGCACCACCCTGATCTGCCTCCTGGTGCAGAGCGTCCCGGTCGCCCCGCCACGTCTGCTGCCGAACTCCGGTTACGTCGACACCGCCCTGCTCTACGGCCAGTCGGTCTACGGCGAATACGCCACCGGGGTCGCGTCGCAGCTCACGGCCATGCCCTCCGTGCACGTGGCCTGGGCGGCGATCGTCGGCTGGTACGTCACGAAGCTCGGGCGCGGTCCGCTGCGCGTGATCGGCGCCGTGCACCTGGTGCTCACGGTGCTCGTGGTCGCGGCGACCGCCAACCACTGGTGGCTCGACGGCATCGTGGCGACGGCGATCATGCTGGTCGTCATCGGTGGTCAGTGGCTGGTGGGGCGGTGGTGGGCCTCGCGGTCGATGGTGGACGTCGGTGAGCCCCTCCCGGGGCGGGCGGCGGTCCCCGAGACCTCAACCCACTGAGCCGAGCAGCGCCCGGCTCCCTGGCCTCCCCATCCCTTCTTCATGATCAGGCAAAATGTCCCCGGTGTTCTAGAACGACGGGGACACTTCGCCTGATCACGGAAGGTTGTAGAGGTCCTTGGCGAGGGTGGTCAGGGCCCGCGTCAGTGCGGGAGCCTCGTCCTTCCACCAGGCCAGCCACACCGGTAGCCGGGGAGCGTCGCGCACCGGGCGGTAGACGACTCCGGGCCGGGGGTACTGGGCGACCGTGGCCTCGGCGGTCATGCCGATCGCCTGACCCGCGGCGATCATCGTGAGCCAGTCGTCCACCGAGTTCGAGTCGACGAACCTCTCCGGCCCGGTGCCGGCCGGCCAGAGGCCGGGCGTGGTGGTGCCGGTGCGGTGATCGATCGAGACGGTGCGCCCGGCGAAGTCCGCCAGGCGCACGAAACGGCGGCGGGCCCAGGGGTCGTCGGCGGGCACCGCGGCGTAGCGGGCCTCGGTGGCGATCTGCTCGGTGGCGAACCGGGTGTCGTGCAGAGGACGCCGCACCACGGCGAGGTCGGCGGCGCCCTCGCTGAGCCCGGCCGTCGGGGTGTTGGACTGGATCAGCAGCAGGCGGGTGGTGGGATGGTCACGGGCCCAGGTGCGCTGCAGGGCGGTGGTGTGCCGGCCCAGGGCCGACCAGGCATAGCCCAGGCGCAGTTCCGAGCGGGTCTCGTCGACGGCCCGGCGCAGCTCCGCCACCTCGGCCAGGATCCGCCGCGCGCGGGTGATCACCGCGGCCCCGGCCGGGGACACGTCGACCCGGCGGGTGGTGCGCCGCAGCAGCGTGACCCCGAGCTCGGCCTCCAGGGCGGCGACGGAGCGGGACACGGCGGCCTGTGACACCCCCAGCTCGATCGCGGCGTCGGTGAACGTGCCGCCATCGGCCACGGCGACCAGGCAGCGCAGCTGACGCAGCTCCAGACTCATGAGCAGATCGTATGAATCCTCCGGGCGTCGCATTTCCCGGATCACCGATCGGCGTCGCACATTGACCCGTATGACGACGCTCGAGGCACGTCCGCAGGCCCGCCCGACCGGGTTCCCGGCCTCGATCGCCACCATGCTCTTCAGCGGTACGAGCACCCAGGTGGGCGCGGCGGTGGGCGCTCACGCGTTCGGGACGATCGGGCCGGTCGGGGTGGTCGCGGTGCGTCAGCTGGTGGCGGCCTGCGTGCTGCTGCCCGTGGCCCGGCCGCCGATGCACCGCTTCACCTGGCGGCAGTGGTGGCCCACGCTGCTGCTCGGCCTGGTGTTCGCGGTGATGAACCTCGGGCTCTACACGGCCGTCGACCGGCTCGGGCTGGCCCTGGCCGTCACCCTGGAGTTCCTCGGGCCTCTGGGCGTGGCGCTGGTGCGCTCGCGCACCCGGCTGGACGCGGTCTGCGCGGTGTTCGCCGGGGCCGGGGTGGTGGTGCTGATGGCCCCGGGACCGAGCACCGACTGGCCCGGGATCGCGGCGGGGCTGGTCGGGGCAGCCTGCTGGGCCGCGTACATCCTGCTCAACGCCGAGGTGGGCGCCCGGATCCCCGGACTCCAGGCGCCGGCCGCCGCGTCCACCGTCTCGGTCGTGCTCTGTCTGCCGGTGCTGATCGCGCTGGGCGTGCAGGGCCGGTTCTCCACCACCGCACTCGCGGCCGCGATCGGTGCGGGCATCTGCTCGTCGGTGGTGCCCTACGCCTGCGACGTGATGATGCTCCGGCGCGTGCCGGCACAGTTCTTCGGGGTCTTCATGAGTGTCAATCCGGTGCTGGCGTCACTCGTGGGCATCGTGGTGCTCGGGGAGGTGCTCGAGGCCCGCGAATGGCTGGGGGTGGTGATGGTGATCGCGGCCAACGTGGTCACGACGAGCCGGACGGCGATCGGCGCCCGAACGTAGTCGGGGCCACCCGTACGGCCCAGCCGGGCTCACCGACCGGGGTGACGCTGAACAGGTCGGTCCACCGAGCGTGCCCGGATCCCTCAGGACCGCACCGGTTCCGGCCGATGAAAACCTCTGGCAGCTCCGGTGCGCTCCTGTACACGGGTCGGGCCGGCGGCGGTGTGCGGCGAGTGAGCGAAAGGCAACTCAGGTGGTGGATTCGCGACGAGACGGAGAAGCAGACTTCGTCACCGCTGCCCGAGGCGTTCTTGCGGACCTTCAGGGCTGGATCGGACTGGAGTCGTGGGCGATCCTGCGCAAGGACGACGAGGAACTGGTCGTCATGCTCACGAACGACGAGACATTCGGCATGCACGACGGTCTGACGCTCCCCTGGGCGGACTCGTACTGTTCCCAGGTGGTGGAGTGGGGCCGCCCGGAAGTGGTCTCCGACTCCAAGGACTCCTTCATGCTGACGCGCGGTGCCGAGAGCCTGATCTCCGGGGTGCGCGCCGTGATCATGGTGCCGCTGCGGTCACCGGACGGGAAGAAGCACCTCGGCGCGCTCACCGGGGTGCACTCCGAACCGGTGCCCGACCTGGAACGTCATCTGCCCGCGATCCGCCGTCAGGCCGCCCTGCTCGGTGCCCTGCTCGGCCACGAACTGTCCGTCCAGCGGGACGACCGCCGCGAACAGACCCCGGAGGCCGAGTTCACCGACGTGCTCACCGGCCTGGCCAACCGTCGCGCCTGGGACGACGCGCTGCGCTCGGAGGACGCCCGGGCCGCCCGCTACGCCAGCTCGGCCGCCGTGCTGGTGCTCGACATCGACGGCCTGCGCCGGGTCAACGCCGGGGCCGGGCACACCATCGGCGACGACCTGCTGATCACCACCGCGGCCGTGCTCTCCGGCCGGATGCGCTCGGTGGACTTCATCGCCCGGATCGGCGGGGACGAGTTCGGGGTGCTGATGCCCGAGACCACCGCCGAGGAGGCCGGCACCGTCATGGGCGACCTGCGCAAGCAACTCACCTCGGCGGGCATCTCGGCCTCGTTCGGCATCGGCCAGCGCCGCAGCAACACCGGGCTGCCGGCTGCCTGGCGGGCCGCGGACGTCGAGATGTACGCGGACAAACTGCAGGCCGCGGGCCGCCGGATCCCGCGTCAGACCTCGGTTCCGGTGGACGGCGAGGAACGTCCGGCCCCGGCCGACCAGAAGGACCGGGAGCCGTACAACGGTCCCGAGCGGCGCAAGGGCCGTCCCCGTCGCGACGGGGACCTGATGGGACCCGAGGAGATCGAGGCCGCGGTCACCGAGCTGACCGACGCGGAGGCCGAGTTCCTCGACCCGCAGGCCAAGACCGTCAACGTCGAGGCGCAGGACGAGAAGGAGGGCAAGGAGGCCGTGGTCGCCGCGGCGGCCGTGCTCGGCCGCCGGCTCACCAGCGTCGACGCCCTGCTGCAACTGGCCAAGGACCAGCTCGGCATGCAGGTCGCCTTCCTCAGCACGTTCGAGGGCACCACCGGCCAGCAACGGGTACGCAACCTGATCGCCTCGATCTCCGTGCCCCTCACCGTGGGCCAGCTGCAGTCCGTCGACGACACCTACGGCAAGGCCATCACCGACGGACGCATGCCGGCTGTCATCCCCGACACCACCAAGGACCCGCACGCCCGGGCCATGCAGGTCACCCGCGACCTGAACATCGGCTCGCACGTGGGGGTCCCGCTGCACCGCCGGGACGGGCGCCTCTACGGCACCCTCTGCACCTGGTCGCCCGGCGCCGACGAGGCCCTGCGGGACCGCGACGCCGACGTGTTGCGCGCCATCGGCAACGTGGTGATGGACCTCGTCGACATGGAGGACCGCACCGAGCGTGACCGGCACAAGATGCTCGACCGGATGGACCGGCTGATGGCCAACGGCGGGCCGGGCGTGGTGTTCCAGGCCGTGCACTCGCTGGACGGCCTGGCCACGGTCGGGGTCGAGGCGCTGAGTCGCTTCCCCGTCGGCAGCGGCCGCCCCGACGAGTGGTTCACCTCCGCCACCCGGGCCGGTGTCGGCCTGGAGCTGGAGCTGGCCGCGGTGCGCAACGCCCTCACCATCCTGCCCGCGCTGCGTGGTTTCCTCGGCATCAACGTCTCGCCGCGCACGCTGGTCTCGCCCGCGTTCGGCCGCCTGGTCACCTCCCTGCCGCTCAAGAGCATCGTCATCGAGGTCACCGAGCACGAGGCCGTCGACGACTACGACGCGCTCAACGAGGTGCTGCGGCCCTGGCGCGAGCGGGGCATGCGGATCGCGGTGGACGACGCCGGCGCCGGTTTTGCCAGTATGCGGCACGTGCTCACCCTGGTGCCGGACTTCATCAAGCTCGACATCTCGCTGGTGCGCGGCGTCGACACCGATCCGGCCAAGCGTGCCCTGGCCGGAGCCCTCGCGGCCTTCGCCCAGAAGATCGGCAGCAGCGTCATCGCCGAGGGCATCGAGACCGCGGCCGAGCTGAGTGTGCTGCGGGGCCTCAAGGTCGAGTTCGGCCAGGGATACCACCTGAGCCTGCCCGGTCCGCTGGCCAACGAGATGCGTAAGGACGACGAGGTCGTCCCCGAACCCGCCTGAGTGTCGTCCCGCGACCTTCGTGGTCCGGTCGTGCCCCCGCCTCGGGGAGGGTTTGCATGATCACGGCAGGTTGGCCGGGGTGCGGCGAACCAGCTATGGACAATCTCTATCGAATAGGTAGAGTAATTGCCATGGAACGGTGGGTCGCGTCGGCGGGGCCGGGGAAGCTTGGCCTGATCACGGACAGGGTGAAGGGTAGTGCCGCACCGTTACCGGCCCACCCGTGAGGAAATTCGATGCATCCCCTGATCACCGTCGACGAGCTGCTCGCCCTGGAGAACCCCCGCCTGCTCGACGTGCGCTGGAAGCTGGGCGGCCCGCCCGGGGCCCAGGAGTTCCGGGCCGGGCACCTGCCCGGCGCCGTGTATGTCGACCTGGACGAGCAGCTCGCCGCCCCCGGCGGGCCGGAGCTCGGGCGGCACCCGTTGCCGGACGCCACGAAGTTCCAGCAGGACGCCCGTGGCTGGGGCCTGAACGACGGTGACACGGTCGTGGCCTACGACGACTCCGGGCTGCTGTCGGCCGCCCGGGTGTGGTGGCTGCTGCGCTGGGCCGGGTTCGACGGCGAGGTGAAGCTGCTGGACGGTGGCCTGCGGGCCTGGAAGGAATCCGGGCGGCCGCTGGACGAGGGTGACGCGCCGGCCCCGACCCCGGGGAACGTGGCGCTCGGCGAGGGACATCTGCCGACGATCGACGTGGACGACGTGCTGACGTTCGTGGCCGACGGCGGACTGCTGCTCGATGCCCGCCCGGCCGGCCGGTACACCGGCGAGGTGGCGTCGGTCGACCCGCGACCCGGGCACATTCCCGGTGCGGTGAGCGCCCCGGCACCCGGAAACCTCGGTGAGGATGGGCGTTTCGCCCCGGCGGCCGAGCTGGCCGAGAAGTTCGGGAGTCTGGGCGCGGACGGCGCCAGGCCACTGGGCGTCTACTGCGGGTCGGGGGTCACGGCCACCCACGATCTGCTGGCCCTGGCGGTCGCGGGCATCGACCCCGACCGGGTGGTCCTGTATCCCGGTTCGTACTCGCAGTGGGCGTCCCGGTCGGGCACCCCGGTCGTCGCGGGCAGCGAACCAGGCTGACCAGTAAAAAGTTTCACGAACCCACAAGGAGAGATGATGAGTGAGACCGGGCCCGGTGCCCCCCTGGTGGACGCGGCGCAGGCACGTGAGCGCGTGGCGGCGGGGGCGGTGCTGCTGGACACCCGCAGCCCGGGTGGCCGGGAGAAGAGCGGGCCGATCGACGGCGCGATCATCGTCGACCGCGACAACCTCGACGCCGAGTTCGGTTTCGACTCGCCGGGGCGGCATGCCGAGGTGACGTCGCTGGACACGCCGATCGTGGTGATCTGCGGTTCGATCGCCGGGTCCGGCCCGGTCGCGGCGAACCTGATCGCGCGCGGTTTCACCGACGTGGTCCACGTCGAGGGCGGGGCACCGGCCTGGCACGAGCTGGACCGGTAGCGAGATGCCGACGATCACGCCGATGCGCCCGGCGGAGCTGGGACGGCGGCTGGATGCGGGGGAGTGGGTCTTCGACGTCCGTGACCCGCGGTCCTTCGCCGAGGAGCATCTGTACGGAACGGTGAACGTCACCGTGCCACAGCTGACCCATCTGGTCGGGGTGCTCCCCGCGGGCGCGACGTTCTCGGTGATCGGCGGCACCGTGCCCGAGCTGGACGAGGCGCTGGACCGGCTGGCGGTGCTCGGGCGGGCACCCCGGGAGACCGCCGTCGGCCGGCCCGCCGACCTCGGCCCGGCACTGGCCACCTACCCCCGGGTGACGTTCCGTGATCTGGTCCGGGCCCGCCGTGAGACGAACCGTCCGGATCCGGCCGGCCGGGGATGGGACGACGAGCCGGTCCGGCGCGCCGTGGTGGTCGACGTCCGGGACCCGGCCGAGTACGCCCGCGGTCATCTGCGCGGAGCCGTCCACGGATCGCTGCCGATCGAGGCATCCATGATCAGAGAAGGTCTTCCGGGCAGAATTCGCCGTCCGCTCAGGAAGACCTTGCCGCCGCCCACCGCCGGGGTCCGGCTCTGGGTGCACTGCGCGGATGGCACCCGGGCATCGGTGGCGGCCGGCCTGCTGGAACGCGCCGGGCACGAAGTGGCCTGGCTGGACGATGATCTCGAAGCCGCTTGCCGGAACGGCGTGGTGCGACTGACCTCGCTCTTCTGACCCGGAGCGATGCTTCGTGCGCTCACCGTCGCGCACGTCGAAAGGCGGTGCATAGGGTCCTTCGGCACCATGGGGGATCATGACGAGCACTGCCGGGTGGACCACTCGTACCGAGGGCGGCGTTCGTGGCCGCACGTCCGCACCCTCCCGGCCCGGATCGGGCCAGCGGGCGGACATTCAGGGGCTGCGGGCGGTCGCCGTGGTGCTCGTTGTCGTCTACCACGCGAATTTGCCGTTGCCGGCGGGCTTTGCCGGTGTCGACGTGTTCTTCGTGATCTCCGGATTCGTGATCACCGGGCAGCTCGGGCGGTTGCGTGAGACCGGCACCTTCTCGTTCGCCGGCTTCTACGCGCGCCGCATCCGGCGCCTGCTGCCGGCCATGGTCGTCATGCTGCTGGTCGTCCTGCTCCTGGCTTTCCTTCTCCAGTCACCGATCGGCGCGCAGTCCTCCACGGCCGGCACGGCCCGCGCCGCGATCCTGCTGGTCGGGAACGTCGACATCCTCAGCACCTCGGGCGACTACTTCGCGGCCGGCGCGGTGATGAATCCGCTGCTGCACGTCTGGTCGCTGAGCGTCGAGGAGCAGTTCTACCTGGTCTTCCCCCTGCTGATCGCCCTGGCCTGGAAATTCGGCGGCCGGGCCCCGGCGATCGGGCTGGGCCTGCTCACCGCGGCCAGCTTCGCGGCGTCGATGTGGTTGTCGTTCGGCCTGTTCCGCGTCCACAGCTATCCCTCCGCCGACGTGGCGTTCTACTCCTCGCCGACCCGGGCTTGGGAATTCGGCGCCGGGGCGCTGCTCGCGATCTGGGTCGCTTCCCGCGCGAAGCGTGAAAACACCTCTTCCACCTGGCTTCCCACCGCACTGGGGGCCGCGGGACTGAGCCTCCTCGTCGTCCTCAATCTGACCGTGGACAGCACCACCATCTGGCCCGGCGCCGCCGCACTGATCCCGGTGGCCGCCACGACACTGCTCATCCTGGCCGGAAGCCTGGGCAGCGGGCCGATTCAGCGGCTGCTCTCCTCGAAACCCTTCGTGGTGACGGGAGATCTGTCGTACAGCATCTACCTGTGGCACTGGCCGCTCATCGTGATGGCCACCCTGCTGTGGCCCGGCACCTGGACACCGGTTCTCGCCGCGCTGTTCTCGTTGGTCCCGGCCTACCTGAGCTACCGCTACGTGGAGCAGCCGCTGCGCCACGGCACGGTGCGCCTGCCCCGGGTCTACCTGGGCGGTGCGGTCTCGGCCGCGGTGGTCGTGCTGCTGGCGGTGACCCTGCAGGTGGCCGGTCCGTGGGCGATTCCGAACGCCGCCGCGTACGCCGGTCAGCGGGGTGAGCTCACCTACGGCCGGGAGAACGGCTGCCTGGTGCGCAACCGCGCGTTCGACGAGTCCGACCTGGCCAAGTGCACTGTCACGGTGCCCGACGCCAAGGGCTGGGTGATGCTCGCCGGTGACTCACACGCCGAGGCCCTCTCGACCGGCCTGATCGAGGCCGACAAGGAGCTCGGCTACAGCACGATGGCCCTGACCGGAGCCAGCTGCCCGTTCATGCGCACCGCCGCGGCCAGCCGGGAGGTCTCCAACTGCGGTCCGCTGGCCTCGGCCCTGCTCGACCGCGCGACCAGCGGTGACGACCCGCCCTCGCTCGTGGTGATCGCCGAGTGGGCCCTGCCCCGGTACGACACCGACGGCCAGTGGCCCGCGCAGCTGAAGCCCGCGCTCAAGGAACTCACCGACGCCGGGATCCCGGTCATCTACGCCATGGACGTGCCCAACTACGCCACGCAGGACATGAACCGCCAGACCGCGTGCAGCGGCGGATTCCTGAACTTCGTCTGCGACAAGAGCGAGAAGGACATCCTCGACTACCAGGCGGACTCCCGGCAGGCCGAGTACGACGTGGTCAGCAGCGTGCCGGGCGTCACGATCTACGACCCCTGGGACCGCTTCTGCACCGGCAACACCTGCAGCCCGCTGATCGACGGTCAGCTGGCTTACTGGGACTTCAACCATCTGAACCGCATCGGTTCGCAGGCCCTGACCTCCGACCTCAAGGAAGCCGCAGGCCAGGTTCTCAGCCATCGCGGGTGACGTCGCTCTGCGTCGATCGGGCATTGCGCCGAACGGTGGTCGCCGGGCCCGGACCACTCAACTGGGCGTCCGGTCCGGCGATGAACCTCACTGTCAGCTACATCGCTCCACGGCAGAACTGAGGGTTTGCGGATGGCACGGGTGCTCGTTGTCGAGGACGACCCGGACAACAGACTGCTCCTCGAGCTGAGGCTGCAGCGCATGGGTCACGACGTGCAGAGCGTGGCCACCGCGGGTGAGGCCCTGGCCCTGATCGGGATGCACGGCGTGCCCGACCTGGCGCTGCTCGACATCGTCATGGAAGGCATCGACGGTCTGGATCTGCTGACGATCCTGCGCCGGATGCCGATCACCGTGCGGATGCCGGCGATCATGCTCACCGCCCGGCAGATGGCGGGCGATCAGGAGACCGCACAGGAGCTCAACGCTGCATACCTGCTCAAGCCGGTGGTCACGGCCGACCTCAACCGGGTGGTCGACCGGGCGCTGGCTCTGGCGCGGTGAGCTGCGGGCGTGATCAGCTCGCCAGGATCTCGCCCAGATGGGCCATCGGATCATCGGCCGGGCGGGGAGAGCTCGCCTCCGCGGGATCCAGCACGTCTTGCATCCAGATCCGCAGGGCCGCCAGCCCCTGGGCGACGAGCAGGCGGGTGCGCCAGTCCGGCTCCCGCATCTGACCGCCCGGTGACATCGCCCGGTTGACCAGGTCGGTCGCCAGCCGGCGCTCGCGGTCGGCCAGCCGCAGGTGCGGACTGACCCGGGAGGCCTGGACCGCGGCGTCCTGCAGCACGACGAGCTGCTCGCGGTGCTCGAGCACGTAGTCACCGAGGTCGCGCAGCGCCAGGGAGAGTACCGCGGCGTCGTCGAGCTCCAGCGGCGCGACGGCGAAGATCTCCCGGATGCGCGCGGCCATCACCCGCGCCGGCTCGGCCAGCAGCTCTTCCTTGGTGGCGAAGTACCGGAAGAACGTGCGGGGCGCGATGTCGGCGGCGGTGCAGATATCGGCCACCGTGACGTTCTCGTAGCCGTGCTCGGCGAACAACCGCAGGGCCGCCTCCACGGTGAACGCCCGGGAGGCCGCACGCTTCCGCTCGCGTAGTCCCTGGCCAGTCGCCACCGCTCGTCCTCACTCCCGATCGTCGTCCCGTCGTGGGTGCACGACGGATCGAAGGGTGAAACGAGTTGGAGGGGTTTGTCGTCCCCAGGCTGTTTGTGACGGCGGTCACGTCACGGGCTACTGGGTGGCCTCGGTCAGCAGGTCTTTGATCACTCCCACACCCATCAGGTCGCCGGTGTATTTCAGGTTCGCTCCCGCCGCGCGGTTGTAGAGCCACAGCTCCAGGTCTGGTGCCGGTCCCTGGATCACGGTGGCGGCCCGGCCCTCGTCGCTGACCCGCAGACTCCCGGGCTCGAAGTGGACGAACCAGGAGCGGGTGGGGGAGCGCAACTCGATGTCGGGGCGGCCGATCTGGTACTCGTGCGGCTCGATGTCGGCCACCAGCATGACCGCGAGCAACTCGTCCAGGCCGTCCTCGGCGAGTTCGGCCCCGATCTCACTCGCGTCGTTCACGGCCAGCTCGGCGTCGACGCGGTGCACGGCGGTCTCGTGGGCCATGCGCCGGATCCAGAAGCCGACGCTCTGGTCGGGAGCGAACCAGGTCCAGGCGGCGTCCTGCGGCTGATGCTCGTCGAAAGTCTGGTTCAGCAGCGCGAACCCACGCTCGAGCACGTCGAGGGGGCCCAGGCCCGCCAGGTCCGGCTCCTGGGTGGGGCGGGCGTTCAGGCGGATGCAGTCCACCTTGTGCAGATACACCTCGCCGACGTGCTGCACCAGGTCGGCGAGCGACCACTCCGGGCAGGACGGCACGGTGATCCCGGTCAGGTCCGGGGCGTCCGGGATCACCGACCGCAGGCGGGCGTACTCGGCGTCGAGATGGCGCCGTAGCTCGGAAGTCTCCATGGAGGACGATCCTGGCAGCCGACCGGGGTGCGAGCACCCCATTATTCGTTCGTGATCATGCGGAGTGTCCCCGGGAGTGAGAGAACTCCGGGGACACTCCGCATGATCACGGAAAGGTTTGCGGGGGTCAGCGCGGGAGGCCGACCAGGCCGTCCTCGATGCGAATGCTGTTCAGGTTGCTCGTGAACCAGCGGTAGGTGCTCTCCACGCCGTCGCGCAGCGAGACCTCCGGCGCCCAGCCCATGCCGCGCAGACGCGACACGTCGAGCAGCTTGCGCGGGGTGCCGTCGGGCTTGGAGGTGTCGAACCTCAGGTTGCCCTGCCAGCCCACGACATCGGCGATGGTCTCGGCCAGTTCGCGGATGGTGACGTCGGTGCCGGTGCCCACGTTGACGGTGTCGGGCGAGTCGTAGTTCTCCAGCAGGAAGACCAGGGCCGAGGCCAGGTCGTCGACGTGTAGGAACTCGCGCCGGGGCGTGCCCGATCCCCAGATGGTGACCTCTTGTGCGCCGGTCAGTTTCGCCTCGTGGAAACGGCGGATCAGGGCCGGCATCACGTGCGAGTTGGTGGCGTCGAAGTTGTCGCCCTGGCCGTAGAGGTTGGTCGGCATGGCGCTGATGTAGGGCAGGCCGAATTGCTTGCGGATCGACTGCACCTGCAGGATGCCGGCGATCTTGGCGATGGCGTAGGCGTCGTTCGTCGGCTCCAGGGCGCCGGTGAGCAGCGACGACTCCTTGATCGGCTGCTCGGCGAACTTGGGGTAGATGCACGAGGAACCGAGGAACAGCAGACGCTGCACGCCGAACTGCCGGGCGGCGTCCATCAGGTTGACCTGGATCCGCAGGTTGTCGCTGAGGAAATCGGCCGGGTAGGTGTCGTTGGCCAGGATTCCGCCGACCCGGGCCGCGGCGACGACCATCACGTCGGGCCGGTTCGCGGAGACGAAGTCCATCGTCGCGGCCCGGTCGCGCAGGTCCACCTCGGAGGAGGCGGCGCCGATCAGGCCGGTGAATCCACGCTTGCTCAGCGCGCGCCAGACGGCGGAGCCGGCCAGGCCGCGGTGGCCGGCGACATAGACGCTCAGATCGGGGGTGAGGCGCGCGGGGGCGTGCTCGACCGAGAGGTCCGCCGAGGTGGGGGAGGACGGAAGCGTGGTCATGACGCGGAACGGTACTGCAGAACGAGCACCTTGCGTGCCCGTTCGATCACTAACGGTGCATCTCGTCCTTGCGGATCGCCTCGCATCGGGCAAACGCCGGAGGTTGCCGGAACCTGTCGGCAATGCCCCTCCGTGATCGTCCCATCACGCTACGGTACGGACTGAATCGGCTACTGAGCGAGTCCGGCGCATTGCCGTCAGTGACGACGGTAGGGGCGGTCTTGCGTCCACCATCTCTGGGGGCGGCACGTTGCAGACACCTAAGAAGGCCCTGATCACCGGGATCACCGGTCAGGACGGTTCGTACCTGGCCGAGCTCCTGCTGGAGAAGGGCTACGAGGTGCACGGCATCGTGCGCCGGTCGTCCCAGTTCAACACCGGCCGGATCGACCATCTCTACGTCGATTCCCACGACCCGCGGGCGCGTCTGTTCCTGCACTACGGCGACCTGACCGACGGTTCGCGTCTGGTCACGTTGCTGGAGAAGGTGCAGCCGGCCGAGGTGTACAACCTGGCCGCGCAGTCGCACGTGCGGGTCTCGTTCGACGAGCCGGAGTTCACCGGTCTCTCGACGGGGGTGGGTAGTACGCGTCTGCTCGAGGCGATCCGGATGATCGGCCTGGAGTGCCGCTATTACCAGGCCTCCAGTTCGGAGATGTTCGGTGCGACCCCGCCGCCGCAGAACGAGGCCACGCCGTTCTGGCCGCGCAGCCCGTACGGCGCCGCGAAGGTGTATGCGTACTGGATGACGCGTAACTATCGTGAGGCGTACGGGATGTTCGCCACCAACGGCATCCTGTTCAACCATGAGAGTCCGCGCCGGGGTGAGACGTTCGTGACCCGGAAGATCTCGATGGCGGTCGCGAACATCGTGGCGGGCAAGCAGGACTACCTCTACATGGGCAACCTCGACGCGGTGCGCGACTGGGGGTACGCCAAGGACTACGTCGAGGCGATGTGGATGATGCTCCAGGCCGACCAGGCCGAGGACTTCGTCGTGGCGACCGGAACCGCTTACACGGTGAAGGATTTCCTGCAGTTCGCCTTCGAGCACGTGAATCTGGACTGGGAGAAGTACGTTCGCTTCGACGAGCGGTACCTGCGCCCGACCGAGGTGGACTCGCTGATCGGTGACGCCTCCAAGGCCCGTGACGTGCTCGGCTGGACCCCGAAGGTGCTGCCCCCGGAGCTGGCGAAGCTGATGGTGGACGCCGACATGAGCACCATCGACCTGCGCACGAAGCTGCCCGCGCAACTGTGACCGGACCGGCCGTTCAGGGCACGTCACTGACGGCCGGGGAGGCGACCGTTCAAGACCGGGCCCGCCGGGCGCTGGGGGTCGAGAACCTGTGGCCGGTCCGCGTGATCGACGAACGCGGGCCGGCCCGGCTCTCTTCCCGTATCCGATTGTCGCCCAGGCTGTTCCGGCGTCTGACCGATTCCCTGCGGCCGGTGGTGGAAGCCCGGCCCGATCTTCGCGAGGTACCCCCGCGCACGGTGCTGATGATTCGCACCGACGAGGTCGGCGACCTGATGATGACCCTGCCGTTGCTGACAGCGATGCGCGTGGCCTGGCCGCAGGCCCGCGTCACCCTGGTCACCCGGGGTCTGCGGGGAGAGGTCATGCGGGGTGGGTCAATGGTGGACGACGTGGTCACCTGGCCCGCGAAACCCTGGCGGGAGTCGCTGGCCGGGCAGTTGCGGTGCTGGCGGTTCGCCCGTCGGCTGCTGCGCCGGTCACGTCCTGCCCAGGGCCGGTACGACCTGGCCGTGCTGCCGCGCCGCGACGCCGAGCACTTCGGCTCCCGGTACGTCGCCGCCGCGGCCGCCGACCGGGTGATCGCCTTCGACCCCGCCGACCGGCTGGGCCCGATCGGGCCGATCGATCAGGAGAGTGAACGCGATCTCGTCTCCGACCTGGTCTGTGCCGGCGAACCGCTGACTCATGTTCTGCGGCAGGGGGAACGGCTCGCCGCGGCGCTGGGGGTGACGATCACGCCGGATGCCTACGACGCTCCCGGTCTGGCCCTGATCGGCCCGGCCGACCATGCGGCGGCCCGCACGCTGCTCTCGCCCTTGAACGCTCTGGCCACTCTGAACCCTCTGACCTCGGTGCCCGCTCCGCTGGTTGCGGTGATGCTGAACAGCCCGCACGCCCGGGGAGCCTGGCCCGGCTATGCCGAGGCCGTCAACCAGGTGCACCAGCGTCTCGGGATTCGCGTGGTGCTGCTGGGCGGTCCGGACGACGAGCTCCTCGCCGACGACTTCGTGCGCACCCTGAATCCGTCGGTGCCGATCGTGAGTGCCGTCGGCCGGGCTCCATTGCGAACCACCCTGGCCCTGCTGGCCACCAGCGACCTCTATCTCGGGGGCGTCTGCGACGCGATGCACCTGGCCTGCGCGGTGGCGACCCCGTGCGTGGCCGTGACCTGTCATCCGGCCGGCGGCAACCCGGCGGACGACGACGCCCCGAACCGGATCGGCCCGTGGTCGGCCGATTCCCGGGTCGTGGGACCGGCCCGGCCGGCGTCGGGGTGTCAGGACACATGTGTCTCGGACGTCGCGCACTGCATCACCGGGGTCGGTACGGCGCTGGTGGCCCGGACCGTCACCGACGTGCTGCTCGGCACGGCCTCCCGGGCGGTGGTTCCGTCGGCGGCCCAGGTGCCTCAGCAGACTCGCCACGCCGAGCAGGCCGGGTTCGCGACCGCCTGAGGTGCGTGGACGCGTCCTCACTTCGAGCCGCTCCCCATCGGCCGGGTGATGAGCGAACTTGAGCACGGCGCGTCACCCTTCACCCGAACGGCGGTCGCCCGCCCGGGGGTCGCCGGGTGAACCTTGGCCGGACAGCACGACGACGGCAAGAGGGGTGAGGACTTCGATGGGGGCACGACAGTGCGTCGTCATCCCGGTCATCGAGCGTCCCAACGGGATGATCATGACTCCGTCCTCGACGGACGGTGGGTACTTCCCGCGGGTCATCGTCGAGGGGCAGGTGCGGTACTCGCGCCTCGTCGTCGACGGGACCGACGAGGTCTGGGGTCCGACCCTGGCCGACGCCCAGGAGCGCGCGGCCGCCCAGAATTCCGCCTGGGGTCTGAGCAGTGACGACGTCCTGCAGATCCTGCTCGGCTGGCAGGTGGCTCGCGACCAGGAGGATGCCCGGGTGTTCTGCCCGTCCTGCCATCGTCAGTACGACTGGGGTTCCGGCGACTCGTGCCGCGCCTGCGGGGGCGACGGGCCGGTCTCTAGGTAGCAGCTAATTTTCCTGGCGTTTTCCTTCCGTAACCGGATCAGCGCGTAGGGTGGGCGGCCTGCCAAGTTGGAGGGACTTGTCGTGGGTGCTCTGATGGTGTCCGAAGGTCGATGGGTGAAGATCGCGCTGATCGCTGCCATGGCCATCGTGATCGGCTCGACCATGCTGGTGACGTCGCACCGGGCCAGAACCGGGGCCGTCGACTTCGACCAGCAGTCGGACCAGTGCGCACTGCCGATCGAAGAACGCGTCGGCGGCTGGGTGTGCCCGGCCGACTGATCGTTCCAGCAGGTCAGGGCGTGGGCACGCAGAACCCGAAAGGTAGCTCCAGCCGGTATTTCGCCAGCTGGTCCGCGTCTGCGAGCAGCTGCGCGGTCGGTGCGTCGGCCTGGATGCGGTGGTCGGCCAGCACCACCGAGCGTGGGCACAGCTGCAGCGCGTAGGGCAGGTCGTGGGTGATCATCAGGATGGTCACGTCCAGGCTCAGCAGCACCTCGGCGAGCTCGCGGCGGGCGGCCGGGTCGAGGTTGCTGGAGGGCTCGTCGAGCACCAGGATGTCGGGGTCCATCGCCAGCACGGTCGCCACCGCGGCCCGGCGGCGCTGCCCGAACGACAGGTGGTGCGGCGGGCGGTCCGCGACGTCGTGCAGACGCACCTGGGCGAGGGCCTGGTCGACCCGCCGCGCGACCTCGGTCTTGCCCAGGCCGAGATTGCGGGGTCCGAAGGCCACGTCGTCGCGCACGGTAGGCATGAACAGCTGGTCGTCAGGATCCTGGAACACGATCCCGACCCGGCGCCGGATCTCCGCGAGATTGCGCTTTTCCACGGGCATTCCGCTGATCTCGACGGATCCGGAGGTGGCGGTGTGGATGCCGTTCAGATGCAGGGCCAGGGTGGTCTTGCCGGCGCCGTTCGGGCCGAGCAGGGCCACTCGCTCACCCGCCCTCACGGTCAGGTTCACGCCGTCCAGGGCCAGGTGGCCGTCGGGGTAGCTGAAGCTCAGGCCTTGCAGCCGTAAGGCGTCGCTCATGTCCGGGCTGCTGTCAGGGCTGCGGTCAGGCTCACAGCAGCGAAGAGTACCGGCAGGCTGAGTGCCAGGCTCCAGGTGGCCATCGTGGCGCCGTCGCCCTCGGGCTGGGGCATCCGGCCGGTGTACCCGCGCGACAGCATGGCCAGGTGCACCCGCTCGCCACGCTCGAAGCAGCGTACGAACAAGGCGCCGGCGCTGCGGCCCAGCACCGGCCAGTGACGGATGTTGCTCGCCACGAAACCTCTTGATTCCCGGGCGATCCGCATCCGTCGTAGCTCGTCGGCGACGACGTCGGCATAGCGAATCATGAAGCTCATGATCTGCACGATCAGGGTGGGCATCCGCAGCCGTTCCAGGCCGGTCAGTACCTCGCGCAGGGGAGTGGTGGAGGCCAGCAGGATCGAGACCGAGACGCCGAGTGTGGCCGTGGCCAGCAGTTCCCAGGCGCCCCAGAGGCCGTCGGTGCTCAGCTGCAGCCCGAGCACGTCGGTGCGCTCACCCCGCGCCACGAAGGGCAGCAGGAGGGCGAAACCAATGAAGGGGATCTCGATCAGGAGGCGCCGGGCCATCACGAGCAAGGGAATGCCCGCAGTCACCGCCAGAATCACGATGACGACCGCGAAAACCCCGAAGGCCCAGAATTGCTCACGGGGAGCGGCGACGATCGCCAGCACCGCCAGCACTGCGGCCACGAGTTTCACCTGAGCCGGAAGACGATGCAGGACCGACGTCCCCGGCAGGTAGAGCGTGTGGTGTGTGTGCCCGCCACTCACGGGCGGGGAGCAGAGGACGACACGGTCGTGTCGGTGTGGTCGCTCGTCTCGGGTTCAGGCTCGGTACCGGGCTCGGTATCGGCTTTCGGTGCGGTGAGGTCGAGGGACGCGCGGCGACGGGTCACGAGCACGAGCGAGGAGGCGGCCACGAACACCACGGCGACACCGATCACACCCGCCAGGCCACCGGACAGCCGGGCGTTGTCCACGCCGCTGACCCCGTAACCGGCCAGGGGCGAATCGTCGAGGTCGTGGTCCTGGGCGTTGTCCGCGATGCCGTGGTCCTGGGTGACCTTCTCCAGGCCGTCGGGAGAACTGCTGGCGTAGTAGCTGACCACGCCGGCGAAGAGCAGGCTGACCACGAACAGGCCGATCAAGAGGTTCCGGGTGCGCATACCGGTCAGAGCTCCCGGATCATCGAGACGGGCTGTGGCACTTCCGGCGCCAGGGCGGCCGAAGGGGTCTTCCGCTTGCGGAAGCGGTTGAGATACACCAGGTCCGGCCGGGCCGAGGCGATCGCCGCGACCGTCATCCCGGTGATCAGCCCTTCACCGATGCCGATCAGCGCGTGCGTGCCGACCATGGCCGCCGCCACCGTGCCGAGCGCGACGTCGGTGGTGCCGCCCAGGGCGTAGAAACCGACGAAGGCCAGCGACGCGGTCACCACCGAGATCCCGGCCGCGACCCCCGCCGCGATCGGGGTGGCCAGACGGGACCGGTTCAGCAGCCGCAGCAGGAGCCGGGCCAGGGGATATCCGACGAGCACGGTGGCCAGCGCCATGGTCGAGATGTTCACACCCAGGGCGGTCAGCCCACCGTCGGCGAACAGCAGACCTTGGACGAGGAGCACCACCGCTACGCATAACGCCCCGGTATAGGGCCCGACCAGCACCGCGGCCAGGGTGCCACCGAGCAGGTGGCCGCTGGTACCGGCGGCGACGGGGAAATTCAGCATCTGCACGGCGAACACGTAGACCGCGACGAGCCCGGCCAGCGGGGCGGTGCGGTCGTCGAGCTCGCGGCGGGCGCCCCGCAGGCACAGGGCCAGACCGCCGGCCGCGACGACACCGGCCGCGACGGAGACCGGGGCATCGATGAAGCCGTCAGGTGCATGCATGAAGGACAGGTTCGCTCAATTGCAGACTCTTGGCAATAACAGCCGGGCGCAACCCCCTGTTCGTGATCATGCAAAACCTCCCCAGCGTTCTAGAACTCCCGGGTGCACAGTTCTAGAACTCCGGGGAGGTTTTGCATGATCACGGAAGGTTTGGGGGTTTCGGGGTGGCCTGGGCGTGCTTGCGGAAGGCCGTCACCAGACGGCTGTTGTCGCCGGCGCGGGTGGCGAGGACCACGTGGCTGGGCGGGGCGTCGCTCAGGGCGCCACGAAGTACCGCACGAGGCGCAGGTCGAGATCGGTCATGTCCGGAAGAGTAACTCCAGGTGGTGGCCGAACAGCCAAGATGGGCCTGCTGGCCTGCAGTGATGCCTGATCTACATGTCGCCATGAGAAACCGGCCTTGGACCCCGGGCCGACGCCGAACCCACAGTGAAGGCACCTAACCAGAAGGAGCATCATGCGCGTCTTCGTCACCGGGGCCACCGGTTTCATCGGCAGCCACGTCGCCCGTGAACTGCTGGCCCACGGTCACCAGGTGCTCGGTCTGACCCGATCCGACGCCGGGGCGGCGAAGCTCGAGGCCGCCGGCATCGAGCCCTATCGCGGCACCATCGACGACCCGGACGGTCTGCGGGAGGGCGCCCTTCAGAGCGACGGCGTCATCCACACCGCCTTCGACCACAGCAACCTGGCCGACCTGCCCGCCGCGGCCGTCAAGGACCTGGCCGTGGTGCAGGCGCTGGGCGAGGAACTGGCCGGCAAGCCGTTCGTCACCACCTACGGCACCACGGCGCTGAACCCCGGGCACCTGCTCACCGAGGACTTCCTCCCGACTCCGCCCCAGGCCCGGGGGATCGTCGAGGCCCACACCCGGCAGCTGGCCGAGAAGGACGTGCGCGCGGTGTCGGTGCGGCCCTCGACCGTGGTGCACGGTTTCGGCAACGCGGGTTTCGTCTCGATCCTCATCGGCCTGGCCCGGGAGAAGGGTATGTCGGGATATCCCGGCGACGGGTCGAGCCGCTGGCCGGCCGTGCACGTGCTGGATGCCGCGGTGCTCTACCGCCTGGCGCTCGAGAAGGCCCCGGCCGGAAGCGTTCTGCACGCTGTGCAGGACGAGGGGGTGACCGTTCGGCAGATCGCCGAGGCGGTCGGGAGGGGCACCGGCCTGCCCGTGGGATCCGTTGCGCCGGAACACTTCGGCTGGTTGGGGCAGCTGATGTCGCTGGACGTTCCGGCCTCGTCGGCCACCACTCGCGAGCTGACCGGCTGGACGCCGGTACAGCCCGGCCTGATCGAAGACCTCGACGCCGGGCTGCCTTTCCAGGGCTAACCAGGGCTAAGCCGAATGACGGACGACGAGGTGGGTCGGGAGGATCACGTCGGGTACCGCTTCGGCCGGCTTCTCGATCAATTGCCCGAGCATCTCCACCATCCGGATGCCCATGTCCTCGACCGGCTGGTGCACCGTGGTCAGGCTCGGCACGGTGTGGCGGCTGATGGGGGAGTCGTCGAAGCCGATCACGGCGACGTCGTCCGGCACCCGGCGCCCGGTGGCGGCCAGTTCCGCCATCGCGCCGATCGCCATCTGGTCGGAGGCGCAGAAGATCGCGTCCAGGTCGGGAGCTCGTTCCAGCAGGGCCCGGGCTGATCGTCGTCCACTGTTCTCGCTGAAATCCCCGGACTCGACCAGCGGCTGGAAGTCGTGGCCCACCAGCGCCTGGTGGTACCCCTCCAGCCGCTGGCGGCCGGCGCTCATGTCCACCGGACCTGTGATCGAGGCGACCCGGCGTCGTCCCCTGCTGATCAGGTGATCCACCGCGAGAGCCGCGCCGCCCTCGTTGTCCATGTCCACGAAGGGCAGCGTGACCTCGGAGTGCGGCCGGCCCCCGAGCACCGCGGGCACCCCGCGGGCCGTGAGCTGACCCGGCAGCGGGTCGTCGTCGTGCAGCGAGAGCAGCAGCACGCCGTCGACGTGCTGCCGGCTCAGGTAGTCGTTGAGCCGGCCCCGGTCGGCCTCCCGGTGGGTCATGGTCAGCAGCAGCTGCCGTGGCGTGCGCGCCATCGCGTTGGTGACCCCTCGCACCACCTGCGCGAAGAACGGTTCGCCGAACAGCCGGTCTTCCGACTCCGAGACCACCAGCGCCACCACGTCGGTGTGCTGGGTGACCAGGGAGCGGGCCGCCCGGTTGGGCACGTAGCCGAGCTCTTCCACAGCCTGCAGCACGGCATTCCGGGCGGCATCGCTCACCTGCACCGAGCCGTTGATCACCCGGGAGGCCGTGCCCCGCCCGACCCCGGCCCGCTCCGCCACTTCTTCCAGCGTCGGGGGCCGGTTCGGGCTTCGCCTGTTCATCTGGAGAATTATTACTGCTGTTCCAGTGAACGGGTCCGTATCACCGACGAATACCAGTGCGCGCTGTCCTTCAGCGTGCGGACCTGGGTCTCGTAGTCCACGTGCACCGCACCGAAGCGCTTGGCATAGCCCTCGGCCCACTCGTAGTTGTCGAAGATCGACCAGAGGAAGTACCCCGTCAGCGGCACTCCCGCGGCGATCGCCCGCTCACAGGCGGCGAGGTGACCCCAGACGAAGTCGATGCGGTCGGCGTCGTGCACCACACCGTCCTCACCGATCGGGTCGGCGAACGCCGCACCGTTCTCGGTGATCACGATCGGTACGGCGGGGTACTCCCGCTTCAGCCGGGTGAGCACGTCGACCAGGCCATCCGGATCGATCTCCCAGCCCAGGTCGGTCAGCGGCATGCCGTGCCGCACCTCGCGGGCGTTGGCCGCGCCCGGGTAGGGCGAGTGGAGCTGGCCGGTGCGCTCACCGACCAGGTCGGGGTGGTCGTCACGGCCGGTGATGACGTACCGGGTGTAGTAGTTGACACCCAGCAGGTCGAGCGGCCGGCTGATGATCTTCAGGTCGCCGTCCTGCACGTCGCCCATGCCGCCGAACTCCGCCACATCGTGCAGGATGTCCTGCGGGTAGCGGCCTTTCAGCACCGGGTCGAGGAACAGCCGGTTGTGGAAGCCGTCCACGCGACGGGCGGCATCGGTGTCCACGGGCTCGTCCGAGGCCGGTTCCACCGCGTACAGGTTGAGTGTGATGCCGATGTTCTCGACGTTCTGCGCCCGCAGTGCGTCCACTGCCAGGCCGTGGCCCAGCAGCAGGTGGTGCACCGACTGCAGTGCCGCCGACGGGTCTTCCAGACCGGGTGCGTGCCGGCCCGAGGCGTGTCCGATCAGACTGGAGCAGAACGGCTCGTTCAGCGTGATCCAGTGCTTCACCCGGTCGCCGAGATGCTCGTGCACGATGGCTGAGTAGTCGGCGAAACGGTAAGCGGTGTCGCGGTTCGGCCAGCCCCCGGCCTCCTGCAGAGCCTGCGGCAGGTCCCAGTGGTAGAGCGTGATCCACGGGTCGATACCGGCGGTGAGCAGTTCGTCGGTCAGCCGGGAGTAGAAGTCCAGGCCGGCCTCCAGACCCCGGCCGCGGCCGTCGGGCTGGATCCGCGGCCAGGAGACGGAGAACCGGTAGGCCTCCAGGCCGAGCGAGGCCATGATCGCCACGTCGTCCTTGTAACGGTGGTAGTGGTCGATCGCGACGTCGCCGGAGTCGCCGTTCACCGTGCGGCCCGGGGTGTGGGAGAAGACGTCCCAGATCGACAGACCACGGCCGTCGGCGGCGGCCGCGCCCTCGATCTGGTAGGCCGCGGTGGCCCCGCCGAAGACGAAATCCTCGTTGAAACTCATGACTTGACTGCTCCATCCATGATTCCGCTGATCAGCTGCCGCCCGAAGAGCACGACGACGACGAGCAGCGGGAGCGTGGCCATCAGGGTGCCCGCCATGACCAGGGACTGGTCGGTGTAGTAACCGCTCGACAGCCGGGACAGCGCGACCTGCACGGTCGGGTTCTCCGGGCTGAGGGCGACGTACGGCCAGAGGAAATCATTCCAGTACGTCATGAAGGTGAACAGGCCCAAGATCGCCGCGGCTGGGCGCAGGGCCGGGAGGACCACCGACCAGAAGATCCGGATCGTCGAGGCACCGTCCACCCGGGCCGCCTCGATCAGTTCGTCCGGCACCGCCTGGGAGGCGTACTGCCGCATCAGGAAGACACCGAAACCACTGGCCAGGTAGGGCAGGATGACGGTGAGCAGAGTGCCCTGGATGCCCAGCCAGTCCATCATCATGTACAGCGGCACGGTGCCCAGCTGGATCGGGACCATCATGGTCAGCACGACCAGCCCGAGCAGCACCCCGCTGCCGCGGAACCGCAGCTTGGCGAAGGCGAATCCGGCCAGCGACGAGAAGATCACCACGACGACCGTGATGCTGCCCGCCACGATGAACGAGTTCAGCAGGGCCTGCGCGAACATCACGTCGGGGTTGTCGAACAGGGAGGTGAAGTTCTTCCCGAGGTTCCCGCCGGGGGTGAGGACCGGCGGGATCTGCACGATCTCGTCGTTGGTGCGGGATGCCATCACGAGCATCCAGTACAGCGGGAAGACCGAGAGGAAGAACGTGACGACGAGGACCAGGTAGTTCAGCGGGCTGGCCCGGAACAGCTGGTTGTTGCTCTCGACGACCTTGGTGCGGAGTGGTTTCCGGGGCGCTTCGGGCTCCGGATCAGCGATGACTGCGGTCATGGTGGTTTCTCCCTGTCCTCAGTCGGCGCCGCTGATCCGGCGGACGAGCAGGATGTTGATGAGCGAGATGATCAGCACCAGGACGAAGATCATCCAGGCGACGGCCCCGGCGTACCCGAACTCGAAGCGGGTGAACCCGTTCTCGATCAGGTACATGGTGAGCGTCTGGAACTGCCGCAGCGATCCGCCCTGGATCGCGCCGGCCCCCGGTGCGAACAGCAGCGGCTCGGCGAACAGCTGCACGCCACCGATGATCGAGGTGATCGTGGTGAACAGGATGGTCGGCCGCAGCAGCGGCATGGTGATCGACCAGAACTGACGGGTGCGGGAGGCCCCGTCGATGGCCGAGGCCTCGTAGAGCTCGGCCGAGATGGCCTGCATCGCGGCCAGGAAGATCAGCGCGTTGTAGCCGGTCCAGCGCCAGTCGACCATCACCGAGATGGCCAGCCACGACGACCAGGTGTGGGCGGTCCAGTCCACGGCGTCCAGGCCGAACCAGCCGATGATCCAGTTGGCCAGGCCGAAGCCCTTGGCGAAGATCATCCCGAAGATCAGGGTGACCGCCGCGACCGAGGTGATGTTCGGGATCACCACGCCGACCCGGAACAGGGTGCGGGCGCGGATCTTCCGGTTCAGCGTGACGGCCAGCCAGAGCGCCAGCACGTACTGCGGAACGGTGGAGACCACGAACAGGCCGAGCGTGTTCTTGGCGGCGTTCCAGAACTGCGGGTCCTGCAGGAGCTTCTGGTAGTTGTCCAGGCCGGTGAACGTGTGTTCACCCAGGAGGGGCCAGGCGTGCAGCGACACCCAGAAGGTGTAGAGCAGCGGGAAGGCCCCGAAGATCCCGAAGAGGATGAAGAACGGCGAGACGAAGGCGTAGGGCGACCCCTTCTGGTCCCACCGGCTCAGGCGGCTCCGCCAGGGGGAGCGCGCCCGAGCCGGTGTCACCGGGGCGGTGATGTCAGACACCCGCCGCGGCCTTGGCGCTCTTGATCGCGTTCTGCCAGCCCTCTTCCGAGGTGCGCTGGCCCTGCTCGACGGAGCGCAGGTCGTTCTCGATCGCGTCCCGGACGGCCTGGTTCTTGGCACCCAGGTAGACCGGCTTCAGGTTGACCGCACCCTCGACGAAGATCTCTGCCACCGGGGCGTTGCTGAAGTACTCGTTCTTGAAGTCCTTCAGAGCCGGGTCGGCGTGGTCCTGCGGGGACGACGGCAGGTTGCCCTCGGCCTTGAACGACTCCAGCTGACCGGCCGGGCTGCTCAGGAACTTGGCCAGCTCGACGGCCTCCTTCTGGTGCTTGCTCTGGGTGGGCACACCCAGGAACGAGCCGCCCCAGCTGCCGCTGCCGCCGGGCACCGTGGCGATGTCCCACTTGCCCTCACCGGCATCGCCGGCCTGACCCTTGATGTAGCCCGTCATCCAGGCGGGGCAGGCGATGGTGGCGAAGGCGCCGTTCTTGAAGCCGGCGTTCCACTCGTTCGTGAACGACTTCAGGTTCGACGAGAGCTTCGAGTCCAGCAGCAGGTTGGTGGTGTCCCAGGCCTTCTTGATGGCCGGGTTGCTCTCCATCGCGAAGTTGTTGCTCTGGTCGAAGTACGTGTAGCCGGGGGCCTTTCCGGCTTCCTGCATGAGGATGGAGTTGTAGGTGTTCGTGGCCGAGTCGACGAACTTCGCGTCACCCTTGGTGCCGGCCAGGAACTTCTTGCCGGTCGCGATGTACTCGTCCCAGGTGGGCCACAGCTTCGAGACCTCTTCGCGGTCCGTCGGCAGGCCGGCCTCCTTGAAGAGGTCGCTGCGGTAGCACATGGCCAGACCGCCCACGTCGGTACCGAGACCGATCGTGGTCTTGCCGTCGGCCGTGGTGCCCTGCTTGTACTTCCAGTCCAGCCAGTTCGCCTTGTCCGCCTCCGAACCGAAGTCCTGGAAGTTGACGAACTTGTCGGGCGCCTGGAGGAACTGGATGATCGCGCCCTCTTCGATCGCGACCACGTCACCGGCACCACTGCCTGCCGCGATCCGCTGGGTCAGAGCGTTCGTGTACTTGCCCAGGTCGCCCTCGTTGGACTCAACGATCTTGATGTTCGGGTGATCTGCCTGGTACTGCTTGTAGAGCTCGTCGTACCCGAACAGCCCGAACGTGGAGACCTTCAGGGTGATCTGCTCGTTCGAGCCGGATCCACCTTCGTCGTCCGAGCCGCACGCGGCCATCGTCAGCGCGACTCCTGCGACTGCGGCGATGGCGATCATCCGCCGGGTGCCGCGCATGGAGGGGCTCATGGCTTTCTCCTTTCGGGGCCTCTTCGACCCGAGGTGGTTATGGGAGCGCTCCCAAAGGTGCGCCCCGGGCATGAGTGGCGTCAAGAGGTCCGTGGGAACGCTCCCATGGTGTTACTTACTTGTAATAATTGGGGGACGTTGTCAGTCCCCGGCGTCTTGTCGCACGTTGTCGAGGTGGTTGGCTATGACCGATTGGTGCTGCGTCTCAGTACTTTTCGCTAGCGGCGAGGGGGTCGGCGCCGGTGGATCCACTGGCTGCGGGTTCTTCCGCAGCGCGGGGGGCCTTTCCGCGGCCGGGCCCGGGACGGATCGGCGTTGTTCGAGGTCAACCACCCTTCGCGCTACGGGGGATGCAGTGCGGGGGCGGGCCTGCGTTGATGAAGGGCCACCGGCCCTCCGGGGTGATCAGTCCGTCCTGACCCGTCCTGACCGGTCCTGACCGGTCCTGACCGGTCCTGACCGGGAGGTCCTTACGCTCGCAGGCGCTCTTCGAGCCAGTCGACCGCCTCGGCCACCTGCTGCACGACCGGAACTCCATCGGGAAGGGGCGGGCGCTCGATCATGATCACCTCGGTGCCCTGCTCGCGCGCCGCGGTCAGCTTGGCCGCCGTCATCGGGCCCCCGCTGTTCTTGGTGACGAGAACGTCCATGTGCCGCATGAGCTCCCGCTCGGCGTCGAGGGTGAAGGGCCCCCGGTCGAGGATGATGTCGCAGTGTTCTGGAAGGGGCCCGTCGGGCGCTTCGACAGCCCGCAACCAGAACCGCTGGGGGAGTTCGGCGAAGGCCGCTGTCTCCTGGCGGCCGGTGGTCAGGAGCACCCGGGCGCCGGCCGGGTAGCGGGCAAGATGTACTGCAGCAGAGAAGATGTCGGCGACCCGAACCCACCGGTCACCGGCCTGGGCCCGCCATTGGGGCCGCCGCAGCACGAGAAGCGGAACCCCGCCGTGATCAGGCAAACCTTCCCCGTCCGGGATGTGGGCCTTCTCCCCGACCCCGCTGTGATCGGGCCAAGCCTCCCCGGGGGAAGGTCGGGCGGGGCATGGGGCCGGGTTGGTCGCTCGGGTTGCGACGACAGCATGGGCCGTGATGCGCGCCGCAAACGGATGAGTGGCGTCGACGACCGCGGAAATGCTTTCGGACCGGAGGTATTCGGCCAGGCCCGCGGCCCCGCCGAACCCACCGACGTGCACCTCCCCCATCGGTAGTCGTGGTGAGGAGACCCGGCCCGCCAAGGACGAGATCACCGGGACTCCACGGGCAACGAGCACGGCGGCCAGCTCCCGCGCCTCGCCGGTCCCGCCCAGAAGGAGAACCCGGTGGGTTGCACCCGACCCCGTCATGGTGCCGACCGCTCCACCCGTGTGCATTCATTGCGCTCCACCCGCAACGAATGCCCGCGATCTTTCGTCGCGACCCTCACGCCCGGCGACGGCGCAGCAGGTAGGTGTCCATCACCCAGCCCTTGCGTTCACGGGCCTGCGCCCGGGCCTTCTCGATCTGCGGCCCGACCTCCACCACCGGCCCGCTGAAGAGGATCTCGTCCTTCGTCCCGAGGTAGGCGCCCCAGTAGATATCCACGTCCGGATCGTTCACGTGCCGGAAGGCGCAGTCGCCGTCGAGCATCACCACCACGTTGTCCTGGCCGGCGGGCATACCGTCGGCCAGCAGCCGGCCGGGCGTGATGTGGATGGGCTCACCGATGCGGTTGAGTGGGATCCGGTGCCGCGCCGTGAGGGAGTGCAGGCTGCTCACCCCCGGGATCACGTCGTACTCGAAGGCCACGTTGCCGCGGTCGAGCAGCTCCTCGACGATGCGGATCGTGCCGTCGTACAGCGAGGGGTCGCCCCAGACCAGGATGGCGCCCACCCCGTCGTCCGTGAGCTCGTCCGCGATCATCCGCTCGAAGATCTCGGCCCGGCGGTGGTGCCAGTCCTTCACCGCATCACCGTAGGCGTCGGCCGCGCGGTCCCGCTCCGGGTCGGCGGCCTGCACGAACCGGTACGGGTGCCCGGTGATGTGCTGCCCGCAGATGTCCCGGCGCAGCTGCACCAGATCGTCCTTGGCGCTGCCCTTGTCGATGAGGAAGAAGACGTCCACGGTGTTCAGAGCCTTGACCGCCTGCACGGTGACGTAGTCCGGGTCACCGGCACCCACCCCGATGATCAGTACTTTCCGCATCAGTGCCGGCACCTTTCGGTCGAGTAGAGATGGCTGTCGGGAAATTCGCTCGCGGTCAGCACCGGCCCGACGACAATGACCGCCGTGCGCCGGATCCCGGCCTCGTGCACCTGGGCGGCGATGGTGGCCAGGGTGCCGCGCAGGATCTCCTCGTCGTCACGGCTGGCCTTGGCGACCACCGCGACCGGACCCTCGGGGCCGTAGAACGGCACGAGGGTGGTCACCACGTCGTCGATCTCCTGGACGGCCAGGTGCAGCACCAGGGTGGATCGGCTGGCCGCCAGCGACGCCAGGTCCTGGCCCGCCGGCATCGCGGTGGCGCGGCGGGAGATCCGGGTGAGAATGACCGACTGTCCCACCCCGGGCACCGTGAACTCGCGCTTCAAAGCAGCGGCTGCGGCGGCGAAAGCGGGTACGCCGGGCACGATCTCGTACGGAACTCCCAGCTCGTCGAGGCGTCGCATCTGCTCGGCCACCGCACTGAACACCGACGGGTCGCCGGAGTGCAGCCGGGCCACGTCGTCCCCCCGCCGGTGGGCCTGATGCAGTTCGGCGACGATCTGGTCGAGGTCGAGGTTCGCCGTGTCGATCAGCCGGGCCCCGGGAGGGCATTCGTTCAGCAACTCGACCGGTACCAGTGATCCGGCGTAGAGGCAGACCGGGCTCTTCTGCAGGATCCGCAGCCCGCGAACGGTCAGCAGATCGGCGGCTCCCGGCCCGGCTCCGATGAAATGAACTGTCATGTCGCAACCTTCCAGGAGACCCACTGGGTGACCGGCATGGCGGGGCGCCAGCCGGTGAACCGCCCGATCGCCGTGGCTCTCGTGATGTCGATCTTCGTCAGGGTTCCGCCGTAGTTCGAGCGGGCCTGGGCCAGAACCATTTCAGACTCCAGCGTGGTCACGTTCACCACCATCCGCCCACCCGGCGCCAGCGCCTCCCAGCAGAGGTCCACCAGGCCCGGTGCGGTCAGCCCGCCGCCCACGAAAATCGCGTCCGGAGTGGGTAGTCCGTTCAGCTCGGCGGGGGCCTCACCGGTGCGCACCTCTAAATGAGGGACGCCCAGAAGCTCGGCATTGCGGGCGATCCGGGCCGATCGTTCCCCGTCGCGCTCGATACTGACGGCCCGGCACGACGGATGGGACCGCAACCATTCGATACCGACGCTCCCCGCGCCACCACCGACGTCCCACAGCAACTCTCCGGGCTCGGGGGCGAGGGCCGACAGTGTGACCGCACGCACATGGCGTTTCGTCAGCTGTCCGTCGTTCTCGTACGCATCGTCGGGCAACCCGGGCACCCGCGAAAGTCGTTTCGCCGCAGGGCCGGGTCGGCACACCACCGCGAGAACGGTCAGCGCCTTCGACCCTTCGGGGGCGTGCGACGGATACCCCGCGGCGGGCCATTCGTCGGCGGAAGCCGATACCCGAGACGCGTCCTGTGCTCCCAGATTGCTCAGCGCCGTCAACTCGCTGGGACCGAACCCACGCTCCCGCAGCAGCGCCGCGACCTGGGCCGGTGAATCCTCGCCGGGCACCAGCACGAGCAGCCGCCGGCCGGGGGAGACCGCGGGCTGCAGGGTCGCGACAGGCCGGCCGACCAGGCTGATCACCTCGGTGTCCTGCTGTGCCCAGCCCATCCACGCGCAGGCCAGGGACACGCTCGAAGGATGCGGCAGTACGTCGAGCTCGAAGCCGGGCACCACCCGGGCAATGGTCGTCGCGATGCCGAAGAACGTCGGATCGCCGCTGGCCAGCACCACCTTGCGTGCACCGGGAGTCTTCACCAGCAACAGCGGCAGCGCCCGGACCAGCCCCGGGGGCCACGCGACCTGCCGCCCGGCGACCTCACCCGGCAGCAACGCGAGCTGACGATCCCCGCCGAACACCACGTCCGCCTGTCGCAGTACTTCCTGGGCCGCGGGCGAAAGACCGGGCCACCCGTCGGCCCCGATCCCGACGACGACGAGACGTGCGGGGGCGGGCGGCGGAGCGGTGGACACCCCGTCACCCTATTTGAACCACTCCCGATGGCCCCGACCCGGGACGAGGTCCCTCCATCCCAACCTCCGTGATCACGAAAGAGGGGGAGGCGCGCCTTCGGACACCCGGGCAACCAGCTACCCGCGTAACCGGCTACCTGGGCACGCCGAAAGGGCCCCCGACGCCTACGGCGTCAGGGGCCCCGTGCCTACGGTGCTGTCCTACGGTTCACGGCGCTCAGCTGCGGGCACTTCCGTGCCGCGGCGTGGCCCCGTAGCCACCTGTTCGAGCTGTCAGAACATCGGTTCCGGTCTGCCCGGAGGCGCCGGAGCCGGATCCGTGCCCGGCCCCGGAATCGGGGGCGTGGGGCTCGGCGGCCCTGGAACCGGCCCCGGACGGGGCGGTTCCAGCGGCGGTTCCGGCTCAGCGGGCGGCAGGGTGCTGTCGCCCGGGGCCAGCCCGGGCCGCGGCAGGACGGTGTCGTCCGGGGGCAGGGTGATCCCGTCGTTCGGAACGGTCATTTTCATTTCCCCCTTTCGTTGGTGCGAAGCCGGTGGGAACGCTCAGTCCGTCACGATCCACGCCGCCGCGTCGGGCGGCAGCAGCCCACCCTCGACCGGTGAGCTCGACAGGACCACCCTGCCGGGCGGCAGCGGGATCGCAACCTCACCCGTGTTCAGCAGGCAGATGAATCCGGTGCCGCGGGTCAGCCCGAGCACCTGGTTCTCCTCGCCCGTCCAGACCAGCGGCCCACCGCCGGCCCCCAGCTGCGGCAGCTCGTGGCGCAGGCGCAGGGCCTCGCGGTACAGCGAGAGCATCGAGCCCGGGTCGGCCTGCTGGGCCTCGACCGAGAGCCCGGCGAAGCCGGACGGCTGGGGCAACCAGCCCTCCACGGCGCCGAAACCCAGGGACGGCCCGGTACGGCGCCAGGGCAGTGGCACCCGGCACCCGTCGCGCCCCCGCTGGGTGTGGCCGGACCGTTTCCAGGTCGGGTCCTGCAGCAGCTCGTCGGGCAGATCTTCCACCTCGGGCAGCCCGAGTTCCTCGCCCTGATAGAGGTACACGCCGCCGGGCAAGGCCAGCACGTAGAGAATCACCGCCCGGGCCCGGCGGGTGCCGAGCTCCAGGTCGCTCTCACCCTCCGGCCAGGCGTGCGGATCGGCGCCGGGCGTGCGCTGCTGGGGCCGCCCCAGCCGGGTGACGTGCCGGGTGACGTCGTGGTTCGACATCGTCCAGGTCACCGGCGCACCGACCGAGTCGTGGGCCTCCAGCGACCGCCGGGCGGTCTCGCGCAGCTCATGCGCGTTCCACCGGGCCCGCATCAGCTCGAAGTCGAACGCCGTGTGCAGACGGTGCGGCCGCAGGTACTCGGCCAGCCGGGTCGAGCTCTCCACCCAGGCCTCGGCGACGAACACCTTGGGCGGGTCGTAGGAGTCGCCCACGTGCCGCCACTGCTCCCAGATCTCGAGCACGCCGGGCCGGTCCCAGTACGGGTGCCCGGTCGCCTTCACCCGGTCGAGCATCTGCGCCTGGTCGAGGTTCAGGTCGGGCAGCGCCGGGTCTTTGATCAGGCCGTGCGCCACATCGATGCGGAAGCCGTCGGCGCCGAGGTCGAACCAGAACCGCAGAACGCTCTCGAACTCGGCCCTGACCTCGGGGTTCTCCCAGTTGAGGTCGGGCTGGCGGACATCGAACAGGTGCAGGTACCAGCTGCCGTCGGCGACCTGCTGCCAGGCACTGCCGCCGAACACGGACTGCCAGTCGTTGGGCGGCAGCTCACCCTTCTCGCCCTGGCCCGGCCGGAAGACGAAGCGTTCGCGTGCCCCGGGCTCGTCGGCGAGCGCGGCGACGAACCACGGGTGCTCGTCGGAGGTGTGGTTGGGCACGATGTCGAGCAGGACCTTCAGCCCGGCCGCGTGCGCCTCGTCGATGAGGGCCGTGGCCTGAGTGAGGTCGCCGAACGGGGCGTACACGTTGCGGTAGTCGGCGACGTCGTAGCCGCCGTCGGCCTGGGGGGACGGGTACCAGGGATTGATCCAGACCGCGTCGGCGCCGAGCGCGGCCAGGTAGGGCAGGCGGGAGCGGATACCCCCGATGTCTCCCAGGCCGTCGCCGTCGGAATCCGCGAACGACCTGATGTAGAGCTGGTAGGTGACGGCGGATCGGTACCAGTCGGTGGGCTCTGCGCTAGTCACGTCAGGGACGCTACCGGCGCCCACCGACAGGACCACCGCAGATCGAACCGGACGGCAGATCTACCGGGTCCACCCCGATATCTACCCGATCGGAGTAGTCAGATGCTGCCGTAGGGAACCTGCCGGTCGAGCCACTGCAGCCGGAACTCGTGTTCCTGTTGCAGACGCTGGCTCAGCGACTCGGCCACCTCGGGCCCGCCCTTGCGACCCAGCCGGCCGTGCGTCTCCAGCTGGACGGCGATGGAGAACCGCGTGCCCACCGTGCCCGCCGGCTCGAGGGCCAGCTGGCCCACGATCGTCACCTGGGGCGCTGAGGCCAGCTGGACGGAGTACTCGCCCGAGCGTGCCCCGCTCCATTCCGGCTGCTGCCAGATCAGGGACTCGGTCAGCATCGACTTGCCGCCGAAGAAGCGCCGGGCGGGCACGATGTCCGCCGCCTGGCGTTCGGAGACCTGACGGAACTCTCCCGCGCGTTCCCTGAGTTCGAGAACGTGGAAGTCTTCGTAGTTGAGCTGTCTCGCCTTCTCGGCGAGGTGCTCGAGCCGGGTCATCATCCGGAACGTCACCACTGGTGAGACGCCGTAGACCCAGCCCAGTTCGAACTGCGCTGACATGGCTGAGTGTCCTCCTTGACGCGGACTCTAGGACATGATCGCCAGGTGTGGGACAACAGGGCATGGCCAAGGCCTGCACAGTTACGGTCATGGAACCGCCAGTCACCGGTTGATGCGAGCGGCGGACGGCTGTCACTGGGATAGCCTGTCGGCCGTGGCTGAGTACATCTACACCATGCGTAAGGCGCGTAAGGCGCACGGCGACAAGGTCATCCTCGATGATGTGACGCTGTCGTTCCTGCCCGGCGCCAAGATCGGCGTGGTCGGGCCGAACGGCGCGGGTAAGTCGAGCGTGCTCAAGATCATGGCCGGAATCGACCAACCGTCCAACGGGGACACCCGTCTGGACCCTGACGCCACCGTCGGCATCCTGATGCAGGAGCCGGAACTCAACGAGAGCAAGACCGTCCTCGGCAACGTCGAGGAAGGGGTCGGCGAGATCAAGGCCAAGCTCGACCGGTTCAACGCCATCTCCGAGGAGATGGCCTCGCCCGACGCCGACTACGACGCGTTGCTGGCCGAGATGGGCGATCTCCAGGAGGCGCTCGACCACGCCGACGCCTGGGACCTCGACGCCCAGCTCGAGCAGGCGATGGACGCACTGCGCTGCCCCCCGCCGGACGCCGACGTGACCGTCCTGTCCGGTGGTGAGCGCCGTCGGGTGGCCCTGTGCAAGTTGCTGCTGAGCAAGCCTGACCTGCTGCTGCTCGACGAGCCCACCAACCACCTGGACGCCGAGAGCGTGCAGTGGCTGGAGCAGTTCCTCGCGGCCTACCCGGGCGCCGTCCTGGCCGTGACCCACGACCGGTACTTCCTCGACAACGTCGCCGAGTGGATCCTCGAGCTCGACCGCGGCCGGGCCTACCCCTACGAGGGCAACTACTCCACCTACCTGGAGAAGAAGGCCCAGCGTCTGGCGGTGCAGGGCAAGAAAGACGTGAAGCTCGCCAAGCGCCTGGCCGACGAGCTGGACTGGGTCCGGCAGAACGCCAAGGGCCGGCAGACGAAGAGCAAGGCGCGTCTGGCCCGGTACGAGGAGATGGCGGCCGAGGCCGAGCGCACCCGCAAGCTCGACTTCGAGGAGATCCAGATCCCGCCGGGCCCGCGTCTGGGCTCGCTGGTGATCGAGACGCAGAAGCTGGGCAAGAGCTTCGGCGATCGCGACCTGATCAAGGACCTCTCGTTCAACCTGCCCCGCAACGGCATCGTCGGTGTGATCGGCCCGAACGGTGTGGGTAAGACCACGCTGTTCAAGACCATCGTCGGGCTGGAAGAGCCGACCACCGGCTCGGTGCGGGTCGGTGACACGGTGCTGACGTCGTACGTCGACCAGAACCGCGGCGGGCTCGACCCGAAGAAGAGCCTGTGGGAGACAGTCTCCGACGGTCTCGACTACATCAAGGTCGGGCAGGTCGAGGTGCCGTCCCGGGCCTACGTGGCGGCCTTCGGCTTCAAGGGCCACGACCAGCAGAAGGCTACGGGCGTGCTCTCCGGTGGTGAGCGCAACCGCCTCAACCTGGCGCTGACCCTGAAGCAGGGCGGAAACCTGCTGCTGCTCGACGAGCCCACCAACGACCTCGACGTGGAAACGCTGGGTTCGCTGGAGAACGCTCTGCTGGAGTTCCCCGGCTGCGCCGTGGTCATCTCCCACGACCGGTGGTTCCTCGACCGGGTCACCACGCACATCCTCGCCTACGAGGGCACCGAGGAAGACCCGGCCAACTGGTACTGGTTCGAGGGCAACTTCGATTCGTACGAGAAGAACAAGATCGAGCGTCTCGGTGAAGACGCGGCGCGCCCGCACCGGGTCACGCACCGCAAGCTCACACGCGACTGACCCGAACACAGATGGAGGACGAGGTTGCGCACCCATGGGTGCGCAACCTCTGGGGGCACCTCCCGGCCCGCTAGGGCTGGGGGACCTCCATCTTGTTGGTTTTACACCGCTGCCTGACGCCTCAGCGCCACCAGGGCCAGCCACCCGATCGGCACTCTCAGCCAGAAGGTGAACACGCGGAACAGCACGGCGGCCGACACGGCGACTTCGTAATCCTCCACACCGGCGACTTTCAACCCACCGGCAAGAGCGGCCTCGGCCGCACCGATCCCACCTGGCACTGGCACTGAACCCGCGATCGCCGAACCCGCGATCACCACGATGGCCAGCAGCACCAGGGGAACACCTTCGTTGAAAGCATGGAGCGCGGCACCCAGCACCCCGACGAACCCCAGCGTCACGGTCAGATGCCCGAGCGTGGCCAGGGCCAGGCGCTTGCGGTTCGTGACGATGTCACGCAGCTGGGGCCCGGCGTCGCGGAACGGCTTCACCACGTACCGCACGGCCAGGGCCCGGCCCCACGGCCAGAAACGCAGCAGCCCCACCGCGATCAGAAAGATGCCGGCCGCGATCAGCACGGTCAGCCAGGGAACGTGCGGGGCATCGCTGAACGACCGCCCCGAAGCCCCCAGCAGCACCACGACCAGCACCGCGGTGACCACGATCGACATGGTCTGCACCAGCCCCACCACCGTCACGGCGACGGCCAGCGGGATGTCCCGCCGGGTCAGGTAACGCACGTTCAGGGCCAGGCCCCCGGCGCTCGCCGGGGTGATCAGGTTCACGAAGGATGTAGCCAGCTGGACCAGCGTCATCTGCCCGAACGGGACGCGCCCGGGCGCGAAGGCGAGAAAACTGAGGGCGCTACCGACGACCGGCAGCACCGCGGCCAGGGCGGCCAGCAGCAGCCAGAGCGGGTCGGCGCTGCGCAGGCGCTGCCAGAGATCGGCGAAATCGACCTGCTGCGAGAGCACGTACACGGCCAGGACCGAGGCCACGACGAGCAGGGCCCGCCCCGCCAGAGTGCGCCAGCGAGGCGCCGGCGACTGCCCCGGCGCAGGTAGAGGCTGCGCGGCGGGTGTTTCGGGAACGGACGACACGCTCACACCTTCGCACAGCGTGCTCACGGCCAGGAAAATAGGGGCAGAAGTTCAGGGTGGAACCAGGGTGGGTGAACGCGAGCCCGGCCGTTGGGGGCAGATCGTGCCGCTGAACCGGGCTCAGCGGAGAATGTGTGCAGGTGTTGCGGCCCAGGCGCACTTTCTGCACACGATCAGGATTCCGCGACCAGCGCGGCCAGTTCTTCCATTCGGTCGTAGAAGGATTCACCGGCCTCGGGGAGCGCTGTTCTGGCCAGGCTGGGGAGTCGCTGAGCAGAGATCGCGAAATCCTGCTGCTGCGCCTTGGAGAGCTGTTTCACGTCGAGAAGGCCGACATTGTTCTCAGACAGCTCACGGAGCCAGGACGCCAGGTCCTGGTCCTGGACCTGCTCGGCGAGGGTGTCGAGAGCCCAGAAGAAGATCCCGGACCGCACATCCCAGTCACGGCCGTCGGGCAGAAAAATTGTTCCAGCCACTACCTACCCACCATGAAGACTCGGGGGCCCAGCGGTGCGATGAACCTCTGAACCCGTTCTATTTGGTCTGCCCGAAACTGCGACACATCGACCGGCACCAGCTCGGCCTTACCCAGGTGACGCCGGATCTGCCCGCAGAAATGGTCCCACTGCCCGTCCAGGTACTGCCCGGGGAAACCGCCGACGGCGTCGTACGTGCGACCGTCGACGTCGACCCAGTCCCAGCTGTCGTCGCGGCCCGCCCGGACGAGTCGCACGTCCCGTTCCTCCATGACCCGGATTGCCGTGCGGTACTCACCGTTGCGGAACTTCTTGATCTGTGGATCGAGGCCGAGGCTGTGCTCCCACGTTCCCGGCACCGGCGCCTTGGGCCACGGGTATCCCGGGCCGGGCGCTCCCCCTCCCTGGGGAGCACCCGCGCTCAGTTTCCCGGTGCGCGTCCTTCGTTCTGGTCGTCGTCCTGGTCCCTGCCGTCTCTGCCGTCCCGGTCGCGGTCCTGGTCCGGCTTCTGGTCGCGCTGGGTCTCGTCGCCCTCGCCCTGACCCATGTTCTGGGCTTCCTCGTGCTCGGCCTCGATGTCGGAGCGGGACTGGGCCAGGCGCTCGAAGAGGCCTTCCACGTTCTCGCGCAGGAGCTGGAGGCGGTTGGCAAGAGCCTCGTGCTCGGCCTGCTCGGCACCCTGCATCGCCTCGTCGACGAGGCTGACCGTGTTCTCCAGTGTCTCCTGCGTGCCCTCGAGCGCGGTCAGGCTGAGGGAGAGGTGCTGGGCGACCTCGGAACGGCTCATCTGCTCGGTGATCTCGTCGAGTGTGGAGGCCGCGCTCTCGAAGGCGTCGTCGAGTCCGGACAGTTCCGCGGCGATCTTCTCCAGCGCCTCACCGGCGATGTTGATGGACTGACCGACGCCGTCCCAGCCGTGTTCGACGGAGATCTCGATCTGCTCGCGGGCGTATTCCAGGATCTCGTCGGCGCGGGTGCCGGCCTCGGTGGCCGCCTCGTTCACCGCCTTGACCTCTGAGCTGATTTCTTCGGTGCGCGACATTGGTCTCCCTTGGGGCGAGTTGGGAGGAAGTTTAGGACGCCGGCAGGGGTAGTTGGGCGGCCACGCCGGGGCGGTGCTCCACCACGACACCGCCACTGATCGCCCCGGGGTGGAACAGGGTCACTGCGGGACGCGGAACATGCCTTCCTGACCGACCGTCGCGACCAGGGTGCCGTCGGTGGAGTAGATCCGGGCCAGGCCCAGGCCCCGCGCACCGGAGGCCGAAGGGCTCTCCTCGACGAACAGGAACCAGTCGTCGAAGGTGACCGGCCGGTGGAACCACATGGCGTGATCCAGGCTGGCGGTCTTCATGCCCGGGGTGGTCCAGGCCAGACCGTGGGCGCGCAGGGTGGGCTCGAGCACGGTGTAGTCACTGACGTAGGCCAGCACCACGGCGTGCAGCAGCGGGCCGGGCGGCAGCGGCGCGGTGGGCCGGATCCACACGGCCTGCTCGGCGATCTTCTCCGGGCCCGGGGCGAAGAACAGCGGACTCTGCACGTGCCGCAGCTCGAACGGCTGCGATCTCAGCAGGGGCCCGAGGTCTTCGGGGCGGTGCCCGGCCTCGGCCAGGCGCTCGGTGAACGTGGGCAGGTCTTGCGGACGCGGCACCTCGGGCATGGGGGCCTGGTGATCCAGCCCCTGCGCGGGGGTCTGGAACGACGCGATCATCGACAGGATCGGCTTGCCGTGCTGCACGGCCTGCACCCGGCGGGCGCTGAACGACCGGCCGTCCCGCAGACGTTCCACAGCCAGCTCGATCGGCACCGAGGGGTCGCCCGGGCGCAGGAAATAGCCGTGGAAGGAATGCGGTGGACGGTCACCCTCGACCGTCTTGGTGGCCGCGGCGAGAGCCTGTGCCAGGACCTGCCCGCCGAAGATCCGGCCGTGCGGTGCGTGGTAGTTGTGCCCGACGTACTGGTCCTCGCCGGCGTCCTGGAGTGCGAGGATCCGCACCAGTTCGTCGATCGGGACGTCCGATCCGTGGTTCACGTACGTTCTCCTTCGGGCGGGGCCGGCGGCCGGGCACTCACCATCCGGGTGGCCAGGTCCGCGTACAGGTCCCCGATCTGCGCGGCGGTGCGGCTGCCCCGGGGGTCGTACCAGCGGGCCACGTCGACGCTCAGGGAGAGCAGGGCCCGCGCCACCGCCCGGGTGTCGGGTACGTCCATCTCACCACTCGCGTTACCGGCGCTGAGCTGGGCCTCCACCACGCCCTCGATCCGGCGGCGTACGTCGAGCACCCGGCTCTGGTCGGTGTCGGCCAGCGCGGCGATCTCGTGGTGCACGACCCGGGCCACCCGGTAGCGCTCGGCGTGCCAGGCGGTGAAGTCGCGGATCACCGCCCGCAGCCGGTTCACGCTTCCGGTCCCCGAGGCCGCGGACCGCTCGACCAGGTCCAGCGCGGCCTCGTGCCCGACCACACTGATCTCGGCCAGCAGCGCCTGCTTCGAGGGGAAGTGCACGTAGAGCGCGGCCGGGCTGAGTCCGACCCGGGTCGCGATGTCACGGGTGGTGGTGGCGTGGAAGCCGCGGTCGGCGAAGGCCTCGATCGCGGCCTCGATCAGTCGCCGCGACGAATCACCCGACCTACTGGGCGCCACTTCGCCGCCCGGGTCGTCGTTCGGCTCGTCGCCGTCGTCCGTCCAGCTCATCGCCGACCGGGTCGCCATGGCGGGAGCATGTCACGAACGGGCGTTCCGTCAAGAACAGGGGCAAGCTCCTTGCAGGCCGAACGGCCCGTGATGTGACGGTGATCATGTGCCAGGCTGGTGAAGGAATCGTGCAACTCGGGCGCGGTGCGACGGAGCACCGGCGGGACGAGGAGGGGCCAGATGCGTCTCGACGAGGAGACGGGCATTCGGGTCGAGCAGGGCCCACCGGCCGATCGACGGTTCGACGGGCGGGTCGCCGTGGTCACCGGCGCCAGCCGGGGGATCGGGCTGGCGATCGCGCGCCGGCTGATCTCCGAGGGTGCGCGGGTGTGCGTCACCGCCCGCAAGTCCGGTCCGCTGGAAGACGCGGTGGAGCAGCTGGGTGGCGCGGCCGTCGCGGTCGGGGTGGCCGGCCGGGCCGACGACGCCGAGCACCGCGCCCATGCCGTGCAGGCCACCATCGACGCCTTCGGGCGGATCGACGTGCTGGTCAACAACACCGGCATCAATCCCGTCTACGGGCCGATGGCGGGGACGGATGCCGGGGCCGCGGCCAAGGTGTTCGACGTCAACGTGATCGCGGCGCTCTCCTGGACCGACGAGGTGCGCAAGCTCGGGCTGGGGCATCACGTCGGGGCCTCGATCGTGAACGTGGCGTCCATCGCCGGGCTGCGGCCGTCGCCAGGAATCGGTGTGTACGGCGCCAGCAAGGCCGCGCTGATCCACGTCACCTCCCAGCTGGCGCTCGAGCTGGCCCCGCGGATCCGGGTCAACGCCGTGGCCCCGGCCGTGGTGAAGACCCGCTTCGCCACCGCTCTCTACGAGGGCCGGGAGCGGGAACTGACAGCCGGTTACCCGCTCGGCCGGCTCGGGGTCCCGGACGACGTGGCCGCGGCGGTGGCCTTCCTCGCCAGTGACGACGCCTCGTGGATCACCGGGCAGACCCTCACCCTGGACGGTGGGGTCGGGCTGGGCGGGGCCATCGGCTAGCCCTGTTCGTGATCGGGCGAAACCTCCCCGGGAGGCTTCGCCCGATCACGAACGAGGTGGTGGGGGCTTGGTCCCAGTTGACCCGGCATGTGACTGGACGGTTCAGTGTGTTCCGGCACGATGCCGTGAGCCACCACCAGGCGGAGGATTGAGTGAGCACCGAGGCCATCGAGTCCATCGAGCCCGGGGACCGCTCGACGACCCTGGACACCGGCAGCACGATGCGGGCCTGGCGGATCGTCGGAGCCGGGGACCCGTTGCAGGTGATGCGCCTCGACGAGGTCCCGTTGCCCTCGCCGGGCCCGGGGCAGGTGCTGGTGCAGGTCGCTGCGGCCGGTCTCGGTCTGACCGATGCCACGCTGGCACAAGGACTTTCGGTGAACGCCCCGCCGCCCCCGTTCACGCCCGGCCTGGAACTGTGTGGCGAGATCGTCGGGGTCGGGCCGGGGGTCTCGCAGTACCGGCTGGGCGAGCGGGTGGTCGGCCAGACCACCCTGCCCAGCGGTGCGCTCGCCCGCTACGCGATCGCTCGGGCCCAGGACGTCTTCCCGGCCCCGACGGCGCTGGACGACGAACCCGCCTCGGTGTTCCACCTGGCCTACCTGACGGCCTGGCTCGGCCTCTACCGGCGGGCCGCCGTGCACGTCGGTGAATGGGTGCTGGTGTTCGGCGCGGCGGGCGGCCTGGGCAGCGCCGCCGTGCAGCTCGCCCTGGCGGCCGGGGCCAAGGTGATCGCGGTGGTGGGATCGGACGAGAAGTACAAGACGGCCCGGTCGCTGGGTGCGCACGTCGTGCTGCACCGCCACCAGCAGGACATCGAGGGGGCCGTGCGCGAGCTGACCCGGGGCCGGGGCGTGCAGGTCGTCTTCGATCCGGTGGGTGGGCCGATGTTCGAGCTGTCCTGCCGCCTGATCGGGTTCGAGGGCCGCATCGTGGTGGCCGGGTTCGCCTCCCAGCAGGCCGTGCCGGTGGCGCCCGAGCAGGTCCGGGCCGCGAACTTCACCGTGCTGGGAGTGAACTCGGCGCTCTACCGGGAGCGCGAGCCGGAGCTGGTGCAGCGGGCCCACGCCGACCTGATCCGGCTGCTCGACGCCGGCGCGCTGCGTCCCCTGCTGGCCGAGACCCTGCCGTTCGATCAGGCCCCGCAGGGAATCGCCCGGCTCGTGGCGGGGGAGACCACCGGGCGTCTGACCGTCTCGGTGAATGCCCTGGGCTGAGGGCCCGGCAGCACTGCGCACCCGCGCCGGCAGGCCCCTCCTCCGTCCCGGCGCCCGGTCCGGGGTGCAGTGTTGTTATCGGTCACCCGGCCAACACCTTGACACCTGGATGGCCAGGGTCTTGTGACCTGTGTCATGTGGCCAAAGGTCCCGGTTATTCGGGACCTCACGGATGGGGGACCATGTGCGGGTGCCCCGCCACCGAGTACTGGTTCCGTTGCGCTGGTCGGACGTCGACGCTTACGGCCACGTCAACAACGTCATGTTCGTGCGCATCCTCGAGGAGGCCCGGATCGCCGCGCTCGGCACGGATCTGCTCAGCACCTCGCGCGAGACCGGGGGTGCCCTGCTGGTGGCCCGCCAGGAGATCGAGTACATGGTCCCGCTGACCTTCCGCATCCCGCCGGTGCCGGTCGACATCTGGGTGACCCGGATCGGCGCGGCCGACTTCGAGATGGGGTACGAGGTGCTCGACGAGCAGGACGGCGAGCGCGTGGTCTACGCCCACGCCGAGACCACGCTCTTCGCCTTCGACCAGTGGAAGAACCGGCCCCGCCGGCTCAGCACGGCCGAACGGGAACGCCTGCAGCAGTGGGCCGGTGGCCCGATCCAATGGCGGCGCCGGCGCGACAAGGCGGTGACGGCACCGTGAACCTCCTGCTCCCCGATTTCGGAACGCTCTCCGACGTGCGCACTTTCGTCGGCCGGTCCCGGCAGGTCGACGACGGCGGGGCGATCCGTCTCGTGGCCCAGGGCCAGGTGCTGGCCATGTACGCGGGCGCCCTGCACGGGGCCGGCGGCCCGACCGTGCTGGCTCTGCGGGTGCTCACGCTGGCCGAGCCGGCGCAGATCGATGCCACGGTGCCGCTGGCGGCGATGGCCGACCGGTTCGCCCGCATCGACCGGCTGCTGGCCGGGGCCCGGCCCACCCCCCGCAGCGTGGGCCGGCCGATCGAGCTGCCGGTGCCTCCCACCACCGCGACGAACGCGTCGTGGGCGGGGATGGCGCCTCCGCGCAGCGGCTGGAACGTCGAGGGCGTGGTGCCTTTCGATCTGCTGCGCGGGGCCGCGCGAACGGGGATCGACGAGGTCGCGGCCGGGGTGCCGGCCGGGTCGGGTGCCGCGGCGGTCGCGAAGTTGCGGGGCATCATCTGGGGACGCCCGCTGCTGGCGGACGCGTCGGGCGGGTCGGTCGGGCTGCCCACCGGGGCCGCTTTCGCGGCCGAGACCTTCGGTTTTCTGGGACGGGGGTCGTCAGACCCGGAGCAGCCCGATCAGGACGTCGCCACCTTGCACTCAGCCGGCCGCTGGTGGCGTCTGAGCACCACCCGCGGTCACGTTCTCGCCCGCCCGGCCTCGGGTATCTAGGCGGATCTCGTCAGATCTCGTCAGATCTAATCGGGGGTGTTCTGCAGGCTGAACGCCGCCCGCTCCAGGTAGCCCCAGAGCATCGCGTCCAGCTCCGGTGGCAGATCGAGACTGTCGACGCCCGCCCGCATGTGCGTGAGCCAGCGGTCGCGGGCGTCGGCGTTCACCCGGAACGGCACGTGACGCATGCGCAGCCGGGGGTGCCCACGCTGCTGGCTGTAGGTGGTGGGCCCGCCCCAGTACTGCTCCAGGAACATCAGCAGCCGCTCTTGCGCGGGACCCAGGTCTTCCTCCGGGTACATCGGCCGCAGCACCTCGTCCTGCGCGATGCCCTGGTAGAAGACGTGCACCAGCTGCGCGAAGGCCGGCCGCCCACCCACCGCCTCGTAGAAGGTGATCTTCTCCTCGGCCTCCGGTGCGGCGCCTGTCGGCACGATCCCCAGCGTGGTCGGCTGTCGTTCCTGTTCCGCCATGCCCCCAGTTTCGCCTACCGCCGCCCGATCACCACAGCCAGACCTGTCCGAAGGATCCAAGACCCGGCATCGCAGCCGGTCATAGCGTGGTCGCCATGAAACTTCGCCTGGCCGTCATCGAACTCGTCGTCTCGGACATGTCCGCCACCCTGACCTTCTACCGGATGCTGGGACTGGACCTGCCCGATCCATCCGGGGCCGGCTCGCAGCTCCATGTGCAGGCCGACCTCGGCGGCATCCAGATTGCCTTCGACACCGAGGACACGATCAGGTCGTTCCACCCGGAATGGAAGCGCCCGGCGAGGGGGACCACCCAGTCCGCCATCGCCCTCCTGGCCTCGTCGGCGGCCGAGGTCGACAAGGCCTACGCCGCCGTCACGGCCGCGGGGTACGAGGGTGAGCTCAAGCCCTGGGACGCCGTCTGGGGTCAGCGGTATGCCGTGGTCCGGGACCCGGACGGCAACCAGGTGGATCTCTTCGCCCCGCTGTCCTGAGAGTTCTAGATCACCGGAGCAGGTCGGTGGGGGTGCGGCCGGTGAGGGCCCGGATCTCCCGGGAGAAGTGGGGCTGGTCGTAGTAGCCCGCATCGGCCGCCACCATGCTCAGGGGTTGCCCGGAGCGGGCGCTCGCCAGGGCCTTCTGCAGCCTCAGCACGCGGACCAGATGACCGGCGCCGTAGCCGAAGAGCTCCTGGCTGCGGCGCTGTAGCTGCCTCGCGCTGAAGCCCACGTGGTCGGCGATCTCGCCGACCGGCAGGCCGGTGCGGGCCAGGCCGAACACCCGGGCGCCGAGGGGGTCGGAGGGTTCCGGGGCCGAACGCAGCCATTGCTCCAGGGCGGGGGCGCCGCCCGCCGCGACCTGTTCCTCCAGCCGCGCGGTCCGGACGTCGCCCCAGATGTCGCGCAGAGGGACGAGCTGGTCGACGACGTCGGCGGCGCTCACTCCGAGGGCGCAGGGGCCCGTCGCCGCGGCGAACCGCAGTGCGGTGAAACCGGCCGGCCGTCCGGGCGCGTGCAGCCGGGCGACGGTGTCCGGGCCGGCGACCTGCAGGGTCGCCCCGTCCCACAGCAGGTCCAGGCAGCCGTCGGGAAGGATCAGGGAGGATTGCGCGTCGACCGGACGGCTCTGCCAGAGAACGACGCCGGGCCGGGCGGCGGGCCGCTCGGAGTACGTCATGCCGGCAGATTTTACTTCCCGAGCTCGCGTTCCTCCGGGTGACGCTTCGAGCTGGAGTCGGCGGTCGGGTTACCGCTCGGGGTTCCTTCGGGGGCCGCTGCCGATCCGTAGGCGGGGGTCATCGGGGGAGTGGGGTCGCCCGAGTTCACGATCACGGTGCGCGGTGTGGAGTGCATGACGATGCGGTCGCGGCGGAAGGTCAGGCGGATGCGGCGGCGGATCTCGCGGGCGATCGGGGCGGACTGGTCGGGCAGGGTCTTGACCACCATCCGCACCACCACGCTGTCGGCGGCCATCGTCTCGACGCCCCAGATCTCCGGGTCTTCCATGATCAGCGCCCGGAACCGGGGATCGTCGTGCACCTCGCGGCCGATCTCCTCGAGCAGGTCCTCGACGCGCTCGATGTCTTCCTCGAAGCCCACGTTGACGTCGACCACGGCCCGCGACCAGCCCTGCGAGGAGTTGCCGACCGACAGGATCTCGCCGTTGCGCACGTACCAGACCGTGCCGTTGATGTCGCGCAGCTGGGTCACACGCAGCCCGACCGCCTCGACCGTGCCGCTGGCCTCGCCCACGTTGACCGAGTCGCCCACGCCGTACTGGTCTTCCAGGATCATGAACATGCCGGCGAGTACGTCGCGCACCACGCTCTGAGCACCCAGGCCCAGCGCCACCCCGATCACGCTGAAGCTGGCCAGCAGCGGGGTGATCGGCAGGCCGATCTCGTCCATCACCATCAGGCCGACGACCACGAAGATGATCACCGAGGTGACGCTGCGCAGGACCTGGGCCAGGGTTTTCGAGCGGGCCTTGCGCCGGGTGATCATCGGGCGGGTGACCGGGGCCGGGGTGGCGTCCGCGTCTTCCGGCTTCTCGCCGCCGCTGTTCTTGCCGGGGGCGGTGGTGCCGGCCGCGATCCGGGCGGCGAGCCGGCCGATCAGCCGGTGCACGATCTTCCGGACCAGCCAGCCGATGAAGATGATGAACGCGACGCGCAGCGGGGTGCCGAGGATGAAGTCGAGCCACTGGCCGACCCGCAGACTGCCGGTGGTCCGCAGGGTGATCCCGCAGATCGAGAAGTCGTCCTTGGTGCAGGTCACGCTCTGCGCGCCACCCTGAAGGCTGTCGAAGGCCTTCTCGCTGATCGAGGTGACAGTCGGCGCGGGGGTCGGGCTGACGCTGGCCGTCGGGGTCGGGGTGGCACTCCCGCTCGGGTCTGGCGTCGAGGTCGAGAGGAGCGCGTACAGCTGGGTGTGGGCGGCGACGAGTGGAGCGGCGAACATGCGGCCGAGGCTAGCGGCGTCAGGTGACGACCGTGAAACCAGCATCGGGCGAATTGAGGACGAAGTGGCCCGGGTTCACAGGTCAGGGCGAGGTTCGGCCACGGGGAGCAAGATCGCGACGTCCCTACAGCTCCAGGCCGGTCTGGGCGGCCAGGAACGTCATCGTGTCGGTGCTCAGGGCGATCGTGCGGGACAGGGAGCGGGCGCCGTGGCCCACGTCCTTCTCTCTCCGGAGCAGGATCGGGTGCTCGCCCCCCTGAGCGTGCTGCAGGGCCGCGCAGAGCTTGCGGGCGTGCAGCGGGTCGACCCGGGTGTCGCCGTCGAAGACCGTGAACAGCGTCGCCGGGTAGTCCACCCCCTCCTTCACCCGGTGATAGGGCGAGTAGGCGAGCAGCCAGCCGAACTGTTCCGCGTCGTCCGCCGACCCGTACTCCACGTTCCAGGTCGCCCCGAGGCCGAACTTCTCGTAGCGGATCATGTCGAGCAGCGGTGCCGAGCAGACCACGGCGCGGTACAGCTCCGGGCGCTGCGTGAGCGCGGCCCCGACCAGCAGGCCACCGTTCGAGCCGCCACTGATCGCCAACTGGCTCGTGGACGTCCACTGCTGGGAGATCAGGTGTTCCGCGGCCGCGTGGAAGTCGTCGAAGACGTTCTGCTTGTGCCCGAGCATCCCGGCCCGGTGCCAGTCCTCGCCCTCCTCGCTGCCGCCGCGCAGGTTGGCGACCGCGTACACGCCCCCGGCCTCGGCCCAGGCGAGGATCGTGGACGAGTAGCCCGGCGTCATCGGCACCCCGAAACCGCCGTAGCCGTAGAGAATGGTCGGACGCGGGGAGAGCGGCTCGCCGGTCCCGGAGAGCAGATCGGCGCGGGAGGTCACGAACATCCGCACGATCGTGCCGTCGGCCGAGGGGTATTCGATCTGCCGGGTGACCACCTTCGGCACCTCGACCGTTCCGGGCGGGGCCGCGAACAGCTCGACCCTCCCGGTGAGCCCGTCCAGCCGGTACACGTGCGGCGGGGTGACGTGGTCGGTGTAGGTGAACCAGCACTCGTGCCCACCCTCGGGCCGCGCCACCAGACCTCCGACCGTGCCGACGCCGGGCAGTTCCACCGAGCCGGAGGGGCCCGGGTACCGCGAGCCGGAGTCCAGGTCGTGCACGCTGATCTCCGAAACCGCGTGACGCGTCCAGGTGGCCAGCAGCAGCGGGTTGTCGATGAGCTGCTCACCGTCCAGCACGGTGTAGTTCTGCAGCACCGCCTCGTCGTGCTGGGGAATCAGGTCGCGCCAGTTCGCGGGCGAGGGCGTGCTCGGGTCGGTGACCGCCAGCCGGCCGCGCGGGGCGTCCAGGTCGGTGAAGACGTAGAGCCGGCCGTCCCGTCCGACGTGCGCGCCGAACTGGGCGTCGAGCCCGGTGGCGATCGGCGTGAACTGCGGTGCCTCGTGGCCGCCGGGGGCGGTGAGGTCGGCGATCCAGACATCGTTGCGCGGGGCTGTGCCGACGGCGGCGGAGACGATCAGCCAGCGGCCGTCGCGCGACAGGCCGACCCCGAAGTAGGTCCGCGGGTCGTGGCCGTCGCCGAACACCCGCACGTCGGTGGAGGGGTCGGAACCCAGGCGGTGCAGCCAGATCCGCCGGTGGTACTGCTCCTCACCGGCCGGGACCTCCTGCGCGGGCAGGCGGCGCACGTAGAAGAACGCGGGCACCCGCTCCTGCGCGGTCCCCGGGGCGGGCAGACCGCCCGGGATCCAGGAGACGGGGGAGTAGCGGGCCCGGTCGATGGGGCCGTCGAGCAGCTCACCGGTGGTCACGTCGATGATCCGCAGCACGCTCTCCTCGGTGCCGCCCTCGGAGAGTTGGTAGGCCAGCCGCGCGCCCTCCCGGTCGGGCTGCCAGGCGTCGAGCGTGGTGGTGCCGCCCGGGTCGATCGCCATCGGGTCGACGAGGACCCGGCGGTCTGAATCAGGCGAGTCCTGCACGTACAGCACACTGTGCTCCTGACCGGGTTCGCGGCGCATCGAGAACACCCGCCGGCCCCGCCAGATCGGTACCCCGGCCACCCCCGCGCCCATCAGTTCACCCAGACGGGCGCCGATCCGCTCGCGCCCCGGCCAGTCCGCCGACCCGGCGGCGAACAGCTCGTCCTGCTGCTGCGACCACTTCTGTGTGCGCTCGTCGGAGGCGTCCTCGAGCCAGCGGTAGGGGTCTGGCACCGGCTGTCCGTGCAGCTCGTCGACCAGGTCAAGGCGCTCGGCGGACACGCCGGAGGGGTTTGGCATGCACACACAGTAGGGGGAGTGCCCGAGGTGCTCGCGAGGCAGGTGAAGACCCAGAGGCAGTCCACCCGTCGCGACGGCCGGAAGCATGGCAGGATCTTGCGAAGACATCTGACGATGACCTGAACGAACGCGACGGAAGCACAACGGTGACCGAGCAGCGACCCCTTCCCGACCGCAGCGAGCTCAGTGTGGGCCCCGACGACGAGGGGTCGGTGTACGACATCAGTGCGCCGACGCCCCCGTCCGGCATTCCGCTGAGCGCGCTCTGGGAAGACCCCAAGTCGAGCGGACCGGACGACCATCCCGACCGCGACCCCGACGACGCGAGTGCGGCGTTCACCCGTCCCCGATTGGTGGACGGGAACCTCGACCTCGACGCCCCCGCCCCGGAGGAACTGGTCGAGCTGGCCGCCGGGCTGGGCGTCGCGACCGAGTTCAAGGACTGGCAGGGCAACCTGGTTCCGGTGGCCACGCACACGCTCTGCGGGGTGCTGGCGGCGCTGGACATGCCGGTGCGCACCGGGGTGCACGTGCGCGCGGCCCTGGCCGAGCTGCGGCGCCGGCCCTGGGAGAAGTTGCTGCCCGACATCACCGTGGTGCGCGAGGGTGACTCGGCGATCATCCCGGTGCACGTGGAGGCCGACCTGCCGCTGCACCGGCTGGACGTCCGGCTCGAGACGGAGGACGGCACGCTGCTGAAGCTGCCGCTCGCCGCCGACCAGCCGGCCCCGGACGAGGGCCGTGCCACCTTCGACGGCCGCACCCTGCGCCGGGTGAACTACATGGTGCTGGGCGACATCCCGATCGGCGACCACACCCTGATCGCCCGGCACCTCCCGCAGGCCCGGCACCCCGGCAGCGAGAACCCGGTGCAGTCCGACGAGCTGTACCGCCCGTACGTGGTCACGCCGCGGCGCATCGAGCTGCCGCCCTCGGTGGCGGAAAGCCGGGCCTGGGGCTTCATGACCCAGCTGTACTCGGTGCGTTCCTCCCGGTCGTGGGGCCTGGGCGACCTGGGCGACCTGGCCGAGCTCACCGGCTGGAGCGCCCGGGCCGGTGGCGCCGACTACGTGCTGGTGAACCCGCTGCACGCGGCCGAGCCGGTGGCCCCGATGACGCCGTCGCCGTACCTGCCCACCACCCGCCGCTTCTTCAATCCGGTCTACCTGCGGGTCGAGGACATCCCGGAGGTCGCCTACCTGGCCTCCACCGAGCGCGCGATCATCGAGTGGCAGGCCGAGGCCATGCGGGCCCTGAACACCGACCCCCGTGACCTCGACCGCGACGCCGTCTGGGAGGCCAAGTCGGCCTCGCTGCAGACGGTTTTCGAGCACCCCCGCAGCCGCGAACGGCAGGCCGCGTTCGAGGCGTTCTGCCTGCGCGAGGGCGAGGGCCTGGAAGACTTCGCCACCTGGAGCGCCCTGGTCGAGCGGTACGGTCTGCCCACCTCGAACTGGCCCGATCACCTGCGGGAACCGCACAGCCACGCGGTGATGCAGGTCCGCGAGGAACTCGTCGATCGCGTCGAGTTCCACATGTGGCTCCAGTGGTGCCTGGACCAGCAGCTCGCCCGGGTCGCCGCGGTCGCGCAGGACGCCGGCATGTCGGTCGGCGTGGTGCACGACCTGGCCGTCGGCGTACACCCCGACGGTGCGGACGCCTGGGCGCTGGCCGACGTGCTGGCCCTCGGTGTCACCGCCGGCGCCCCGCCGGACGCGTTCAACCAGCAGGGCCAGGACTGGTCGCAGCCGCCGTGGCGGCCCGACCGGCTGGCCGAGCTCGGCTACGAGCCCTACCGGGCCATGCTGCGCACCCTGCTGCGTCACGCCGGTGCCCTGCGGATCGACCACATCCTCGGGCTCTTCCGGTTCTGGTGGGTGCCCGAGGGCAACTCCCCGGCCGACGGCACCTACGTGAAGTACGACCACGAGGCGATGATCGGCCTGCTGGCCCTGGAGGCCCAGCGGGCGGGCTGTTTCGTGATCGGCGAAGACCTGGGCAACGTCGAGCCCTCGACCCGGGAGTACCTGAAGGAGCGCGGCGTGCTCGGCACGTCGATCCTCTGGTTCGAGCGCGACTACGACGGCGACGGCAAACCGCTGGAGCCCTCGCAGTGGCGCGACCTGTGCCTGGCCACGGTCACCACCCACGACCTGCCGCCCACCGCGGGCTATCTCGCCGGTGAGCACATCGAACTGCGCGAGCGGCTGGGGCTTCTCACCCGCAGCTACGAGCAGGAGGCCGCGGTCGACGCCGAGCAGCGGCAGGACGTGCTCGACCAGCTCACCGAGCTCGGCCTGCTCAAGGTCGGCCCGACCGAGCGCGACAAGGTGGAGGCGCTGCACGCGTTCCTCGCCCTGACCCCCGCCCGGCTGATCGGCGTGCAGCTGGCCGACGCCGTGGGTGACCGGCGCACGATGAACCAGCCGGGCACCGACGACGAGTACCCGAACTGGCGGCTGCCCCTGGCCGACGGGGTGGGCCAGCCGATCCTGCTCGACGACCTGATGGACTCCGTGCGCGTGCTCAGCCTGATCCGCACGGTCGACTCCCGCCTGCACCCGAACGACTGGGTCGAGCCGGAGTGAGGGCCGGTGGCTAAACGCAAGCCGGCGGTCCGGATCGACGAGATCCGGCTTCCCGCGCTGGAGGCCGGTGACCCCGCCGACCTGCTGCCCGGCGCCCGCCTGGACGGGCTGGCGTTCGAGGGCGTCGAGGTGGAGCGGATCGACCTGTCCGACGCCTCGGTGATGGAGTGCAGCCTCACCGGTCTCGGCGCGGACGAGGCCGACCTGCGGGGCGCCCGGGTGCGCGACTGCGTGATCAGTGCCGCCCGGCTGCCCTCGCTGCGCGCGGGCCGGGGCGACTGGCGCGACGTGCGCATCGAGGGGGCCCGCATCGGGTCGGCCGAGATGTACGAGATGAACTGGGGCAGCGTTCACTTCGTCGACTGCAAGATCACCTATCTGAACCTGCGCGGTGCCACCCTGCGCGACGTCGCCTTCACCCGGTGTGCAATCGAGGAACTCGACCTGGCCGAGGCCACCGCGCAGAACGTGGTGTTCATCGGCAGTTCCGTGCCGACCCTCGACGTGCAGCGCGCGCAGCTGAAGGCGTTCGACCTACGGGGTGCCGACCTGCACCGCATCACCGGCCTGTCCCGGCTGAACGGCACCACGGTGAGCTCGGTCCAGCTCGACCTGCTCGCCCCGTTGCTCGCCGCCGAGTTCGGGATGGTCATCGACGACACGGCTCCACCGGAGATCCCCTGAAGCCCAAACTCCTCACGGCTGCGCTGATTCTGCTGCTGGCCGCCGGGGGTGTCACGTACGCGCTCGCGGATGACCGTCCCGGCGTGCCCACCCCGGCAACCACCCCGGTCATCACTCAGGCAGCCACCCAGGTGCCCACGTCGTCCTCTGCTACCACCGACCGGGCCGAAAAGCCGACCGCGCTGGGGGTCTTCCGCAGTACTTCCCCGCACGACGTGCAGAAGTTCAGTGACTGGCTGGGCCGGGACGTCGACTACGTGGTGGATTTCTCGATGCGCCGCACCTGGGACGACATCGCCGACCCGGCCTACCAGCTGGGCGCGTGGCAGGACTCCGGCTACCGGATGGTCTACGGCCTGGCGATGCTGCCCGAGAACGAGAACCTGGACGTCAGTCTCGCGGCCGGGGCGGACGGCGAGTACGACCGGTACTTCCGGACGCTGGCGGAGAACCTGGTGGCGTACGACCAGGGTGACGCGATCCTGCGGCTGGGATGGGAGTTCAACCTCGGGAGCTGGCGCTGGCACCCGGACGACGCGGACGATTTCATCGGCTACTGGCGCTCGGTGGTGACGGTGATGCGCTCGGTGCCGGGGGCCGAGAACCTGCGGTTCGACTGGAACGTGCACAACGGCGGCGACACCTACGACTCGACCACGTTCTACCCCGGCGATGCCTACGTGGACTACGTGGGTGTCGACGTGTACGACATCTCCTGGGCGGACAACACCTACCCCTATCCCGAGAAGTGCGCAGCGGACTGTCGCCACCGGCGGCAGAAAGCGGCCTGGGACAACACCCTCAACTCTCGGTTCGGCCTCGCTTCCTGGTCGAAATTCGCGGCGGCGCACGGTAAACCGATGTCATTGCCCGAATGGGGGCTGTGGGCGGAGCGTCCCGACGGGCACGGGGGCGGCGACGACCCCTACTTCATCGAGCAGATGCACGACTTCATTGCCGATCCGGCCAACAACGTCGCCTACCAGGCCTATTTCGAGTACGACGTGGGGGAGAAGGGCACGCACCGGCTCTCCACGCTCACGACGGCGGGCGCGAAGTTCCGGAGTCTGTTCGGCTGAGCAGAAAATGGTGGACGCGGACGGCCGGCGGCCGTCCGCGTCCACCATCGGATCAGTCGGATCAGCCCTGCCGGTCGCGCTCCTGTGCGCGCCCGGCCCGCTCGACCGCGTCGCGACCCTCGATCACCTGACGGCGCAGAGCCGGCTCGGCGTCGGTGGTGTCGAGCCACTGCTGCGTCGCCGCCAGCACCAGCGCCACCGGCTGGGCCGACGGGTAGAGGCCGACCGCGATCTGGCCGGCCATCTCACTGGTGCGCTCGGCGTACAGCCGGGTGAGGTTGGCGAAGTACGGCTCGACGTAGGGTGCCAGCAGCGACCGGTCGTGCACCCGGTTGAAACCGCCGATGACGGCTGCCTGCACGGTGTTTGGCAGGTCGCCGTCGGTCACCACGCTCGTGAACGCGGCGGCCTTGGCCTCGGGGGTCGGCGTCGCGGCGTGGGCGGCCGCGGCGTGCACCCGGCCGGTGGCCGTGTCGTCGCGGGCCAGTTCGGCCGCGATCTCGCTCTCGCCTGCGGCCCCGCCGGCGACCAGGGCGGTCAGCAGGCCCCAGCGCATCTCGGTGTCCACGGCCAGGCCCTCGATGACGAGTGCGCCGGAGAGCAGGGCCTCGACCGAGGCCAGCTGCTCCTTGGTGCTCGCGTGCGAGGTGAACGAGCGGGCCAGCAGCAGCTGGCTGTCGCTGCCCGGTGCGGCCGTCTTCAGCAGGCCGAACAGCTGGTCGGCGGCCTTGGCCGAGGTCTCCTCGCGGAACTCGGGGGCCACGTACGACTCCAGCGTCGCGGAGAGCTGACGCAGCAGGGTCTGGGCCACGCTCGGGTCGTCGACCGAGGCGATGTTGGCCAGCACCAGGTCGACGAAGCTGCGCGCGGGCAGTTCCGCGTCGCGGGTCATGTCCCAGGCCGCACCCCAGATCAGGGTGCGCGACAGGGAGTCCTCGAAGTCGCCGAGGTGGCCCATCGCGGTGTCCAGCGACCCGGCGTCCAGACGGATCTTGGTGTACGCCAGGTCTTCGTCGTTGATCAGGATCAGGTCGGGACGGGCGCTGCCCACCAGCTGCGGTACTTCGGTGAGCTCGCCGGCCACGTCCAGCTCGATCCGGGTGGTGCGGCGCAGTTTGCCGTCCACCAGGTCGTAGCCACCGACGACGAGCCGGTGCGGCCGCAGGTGCGGGTGGTCGGCCGTGGCCTCCTGGGCGATCGCGAAGCTGGTGATCACCCGATCCGCACCGGTCTCGATCACCGGGCGCAGCGTGTTCACGCCCGCGGTGCGCAGCCAGGCCGCCGACCAGGCCTCGAGGTCCCGGCCGCTGGTCTCCTCGAGGTGCCCGAGCAGATCCTTCAGCGTGGTGTTCTTCCAGGCGTGGGTCTTGAAGTACTGCCGCAGTCCGGCGTCGAAGGCCTCCTGGCCCACCCAGTACACCAGCTGCTTCAGCACGGAAGCGCCCTTGGCGTAAGTGATCCCGTCGAAGTTGACCTCGACGTCCTCCAGGTCGCGGATGTCCGCCACGATCGGGTGGGTCGAGCTGAGCTGGTCCTGCCGGTAGGCCCAGGACTTCTCCGCGCTGCTGAAAGTGGTCCAGGAGGTGGCCCACTGCGTGGCCTCGGCCTGGCACCGGGTGCTCGCGTACTCGGCGAACGACTCGTTCAGCCAGAGGTCGTCCCACCAGCGCATGGTGACCAGGTCGCCGAACCACATGTGCGCCAGCTCGTGCAGGATGGTCAGGGCGCGGCGCTCGATCAGGGCCTGCGGCACCCGCGAGCGGAACACGTAGACCTCGGTGATGGTGACCGTGCCCGCGTTCTCCATCGCCCCGGCGTTGAACTCCGGTACGAACAGCTGGTCGTACTTGGGGAACGGGTAGTCGCAGTCGAAGGTCTCCTCGAACCAGGTGAACCCGGCCTTGGTGATCGCGATGACGTTCTCGGCGTCGAGGTGCTCGGCGAGCGAGGCCCGGCAGAACACACCCAGCGGGATGGTGCGGCCGTCGCGCACGGTCAGCTCGTCGGTGACCCGGTGGTACGGCCCGGCGACCAGTGCGGTGACGTAGGGGCTCATCACCTCGGTGGTCGCGAAACGCCACACCGCGGTGTCGTTGCCCGCGGGCTCGGGCTCGACCGCGGAGGCGACCGTGACGACCTGCCAGTGCGCGGGTGCCTTCACCGTCCAGGTGTAGACGGACTTCAGGTCGGGCTGGTCGAAACAGGCGAAGACGCGCCGGGCGTCGGCCACCTCGAACTGCGAGTAGAGGTAGACCTCGCCGTCGACCGGGTCGACGAAGCGGTGCAGGCCCTCGCCGGTCTGCATGTAGGCGGCGTCGGCCACCACCCGCAGTTCGTTCTCACCGGTGAGGACTCCCGGCAGCGCGATGCGCGCGGTGCTGACGACCTCGGAGACGTTCAGAGGGGTTCCGTTGAGCACGACCTCGTGCACGGTCGGTGCGATGAGGTCGATGAACAGCTCGGGCGACGCGACAGCCGTGAACTTCACCGTGGTGACGGACCGGAAGATGGCTGGATCGGATGTACCGCTGGTCAGGTCCAGGTCGATGTCATACGACTGCACCGTGAACGCGGCGGCGCGGGCGGCCGCCTCGTCTCGGGTCAGGTTCGTACCGGGCACAGGGTCCTCCTCGGTGGGGCGCCCGGGTCCGGTCGGGCGGGACGGGCGCCGGGTCGCGGCGCCCCACCTGCCCACCGGCGGGCGCTGGGTGCGGATTGCTCAATCCGGATCCTCTCACCACCGATGGGCGGTTGCCGTCCCGGTGTGCGGGGATGACCACGGGACGATGTGGTGTTGTCAGTCCGGGAGTCACCACACCCTTACCGAGAGGCACTACCGATGAGTGAACGCAGCACCGCGGATTTCTGGTTCGACCCCCTGTGCCCCTTCGCCTGGGCCACCTCCCGCTGGATCCTGGAGGTGGAGAAGGTGCGCGAGGTGGACGTGAAGTGGCACGTGATGAGCCTGTCCGTGCTGAACGAGGGCCGCGACCTGCCGGACGACTACCGGAAGATGATGGACAACGGCTGGGGCCCGGTCCGCGTCATCATCGCCGCGCGCGAACTGCACGGTGAGCAGCACGTGAAGCCGCTGTACGACGCGATGGGCTCGCAGATCCACTACAAGAAGGAGAAGGACCTCCCGACCGTCATCGCCACCGCGCTGGCCGAGGTGGGCCTGCCGGCCGATCTGGCGAAGTACGCGGACTCGGACGAGTACGACCCGCAGCTGCGCGCCAGCCACGCCGAGGGCATCGGCAAGGTCGGCGAGGATGTGGGGACGCCGGTGGTCGCCTTCAACGACACCGCCTTCTTCGGGCCGGTCATCACCCGGGTTCCCACCGGTGAGGACGCCGGGAAGCTGTGGGACGGCACGCTGCTGGTCGCGAGCAACCCGTACTTCTTCGAGCTGAAGCGCACCCGGACCGAATCGCCGCAGTTCGACGTCTGATCTGCCGTCTGATCCGTCGTCTGATCAGGGTGGGGTACCCCCGGCCGACACCGGGGGTGCCAGACTGTGTCCCATGCGCGTCCATCTGGGTTCCGACCACGCCGGTCTGGAACTGAAGCAGCATCTGGCCCAGCACCTCGCCGAAGCCGGGCACGAGATCGTCGATCACGGCCCGCACCAGTACGACCCCGAAGACGACTACCCGCCGTTCTGCCTGCGGGCCGGCGAGGCGGTGGCCGCCGATCCGGGCAGCCTGTGCATCGTGGTCGGCGGGTCCGGCAACGGTGAGCAGATCGCGGCCAACAAGGTGAAGGGTGTCCGGGCCGCACTGGCCTGGAGCCTGGAGACCGCCAAGCTCGGCCGTCAGCACAACAACGCGAACGTGATGGCCGTCGGGGCCCGCATGCACTCGCTCGAGGAGGCCACGACCTTCGTCGAGGCCTTCCTGGCCGAGCCGTTCAGCGAGAACCCGCGACACATCCGCCGCATCGACCAGCTCACCGGTTACGAGACCACGGGCGACCTGCCGCCTCTTCCCTGAGGTTTTCCGCGGTTTCCTCAACCTCAAATCGCCCATCCGGCCCCGGACGCCTCACGGTTACTCATCGTGGTTATTTAGTTACAGTGTGGCTAAGATCGGGGCATGGTCACGTTGAACCACGGCCCGTCGCGGCTGCCTGAGCCCCGGTCCCCGCATCAGGGGGACGTGGATCGCCAGGCTCCGGGGCACACGGTGCGTGTGCCCCGGCCGCGGCCGGCCCGTGGTGCGCGCACCGGGCGTGGTCCGGCCGTACCCCCGCCGGCGTCCGCCGCCCGCGACCTGGGCGGCTTCGTCCTGCGCCGGGCCTGGCAGCTACTGGGCCGCCGGATCGGCCGGGGCCTGAGCGAGAAGAACCGGCGCCGGGCCGGCCGGGTTGTGCGCCGTGGTGTGCGTGCCGTGCGCCGCTGGGTCGACCAGGGCAGCCGTCCCGGTCCCCGCCGGGCCGGGCTGAACGTCACGGCGGCGGTCTCGTTCGCCCTCGTCGCGCGCTATGCCTCCGACTATCTGCCCGCCGCCTGCGTGGGTCTCTTCCTGGTGCTCGGCTCGGCCGTCGTGCGGCCCCGGCACCTGGTGCGCGACGCCGCGCTGATCGGCGTGATCGTGCTGGTCGTACTCGCCCTGACCGGTCAGCAGTTCTGGTCGCTCCTGCCCGTCATCCTGGTACTGCTCGGTGCCGTGCTGCTGGGCTGGCTGCAGCGCCGCGAGCGCGAGGCCGCCGATTCCGGCCTGCGTGACGCGACCACCGCCGACGCCGTGCTCATCGACCTGCGCAACGAGATGCTGCTGCGCTCGGCCGGGCCCGACCTGCCGGCCGGCTGGCGGTTCGACACCGATCTGCGCCCGGCGCACGGTGACACCTTCAGCGGCGACTTCCTCGTCACCCAGCAGTCCGGCCCCGACGCGCTGGAGGTGGTGCTGGTCGACGTGTCCGGCAACGGCTACCAGGCCGGGGCCCGGGCACTGCTGCTCGCCGGGGCGATGCGGGCCCTGCTCGACACAGTGCCCTCGTCGCTCTTCCTCTCCGCCGCCAACCATCACGTGGTGCAGCTGAGTACGGTCCTGGGCACCGAAGAGGGTTTCGCCACCGCGGTCCACATCAGTCTCGACCTGTCCGGGGGCGGGTTCGCGGTGCACGGTGCCGGGCATCCGCCGGTCGCGCACTACCACGCGGGTTCGGGCCGCTGGGAGGTGCTCGACGGTGAACAGGGGCCCGCGCTGGGTCTGCTCGCCGGTGCCACCTATCCGGCGATCACCGGGTGTCTCGGCCGGGGCGATGCCCTCATGCTCTACACCGACGGGCTGGTGGAGAGCCGCCGGCTGGACGTCGGGCGGGGCATCGACCGGCTCGTCGGGCGAGCCGACCCGCTGATCGCGCGCGGGGTCGAGGGGGCCGCCGCCCGCATCACCGGTGCCATCCGCACCGAGGAGGGTGACGACCGCGCCCTGGTGATCATCCGCCGCGCCGTGACCGACAGGTAACGTGATCAAGGGCCGCGCAGGTCAGGGCCGGGCATTGCTCCGAACGGGTCCCACCTCGCCGGGCGTCACTCAAGCGGGGGGCAGGCCGGGTCGAGACACCGTGTGTGCTGACCCGACGAACCCACCGCATTGCGATCGGCCTCTGCGTCGCCGCCGCATCCGCGGCTCTGGCCGCCCCGTCACACGCTGACGTGGTGCCGGCGGCCGTCCCGGCCGGTGCCGTCGATGCTGTCGATACTGCCGATGTGGCGCTGGGCCGTACGTTGTACGTCTCCCCCCAGGGGAGTGACGGCACCACCAGAATGGCCGCCGCCAAGAACCCGCTGGCCTCGATCACCAAGGCGATCAAGCTGGCGCAGCCCGGCGACACCATCGTGGTCAAGGGCGGAACCTACGTCGGGGCAGCCGGTTACGGAGCCACCCCGGGTCGTTCCGACGCACCGATCCGCCTCCAGAACGCACCGGGCGAGCGGGTCGTCATCCAGGGCACGCTGCAGTTGGAGAACGCGGACTACTGGCGTGTCAGCGGTATCAACGTCACCCGCGGCGCCGATGACGGCCGCAAGGAGTTCCTGGTCAAGTTCGACGGCGGAACCGGCTGGTCGTTCGTCAATTCCGAGGTCTGGGGCACGATCGGCGTGTCCAACGTGATGGTCAGCTCGTCGCCGAAGAACGGCACCCCGAAGAACTACCGGATCGCCGGCAACTGCATCCACGACAACAACGCCGCCGGTGGGGCGTTCATGAACTTCCACAACATCTACCTGATGCCCGGTTACAGCTCCGGCCCGGGCGTGATCGAGCGGAACATCCTGTTCGACACCGAGAACGGCGCCGCGATCAAGGCGGCCGGCCCGAATGCCGCCACCGGTGCCGCCAACGTCCGGATCCGCCGCAACACCATCACCCGCTCCGCCGCCGGCGTGATCATCGGATACGCCAGCCGTAGGGTCGAGGTCCGGAACAATCTCATCGCCCAGCAGCTGATGAAGCCCCCGCCCGGTGCGCAGTACGTGAAGAACTACAACGCGGCCGTGATCGGCAACCACGTCACCGGCAGCGGCAACAAGGTGGTCAGTACGGCGCTGTCCGGCTTCCCGAAGCTGATCAGCAACACCGGCGACAGCAGCCGCCCGGTCAGGGGAGCCCTCACCCGCCGCACCACCCCGAAATTCAGCGGCCGGGTCTCCTGCTCGGGCTTCGTGCCGGCGAGCAGCCCGGCCACCGAGTACGGCCGCTACAGCTAAAAAACTCGTCCGTGATCATGCAAAACCTCCCCAGCGTTCTAGAACTGTGAACAACTGAGTTCTAGAACTCCGGGGAGTGGGGCACCTCCCGGCCGAAGGCTGGGGGATTTGCATGATCACGAGAGGTGTTGGCGGGTCAGGCCTAACACCACGCGGCCCAGGGTGTTCTCCGTACCCACGACACCCTCACCGAAGTGCCCTAGTAGCTGCCTGTCTGGACCTGTGAGCTGCCCGCCAGATGATCGATCAGGGTCGTCGTCTCCGGTTCCATGTCCACGCCGGACGAGGCCAGGACGAAGCGCACGTGGTCGGCCACGTCGTTCAGGCGGGACGGGCCGCCGAGCGCGTACTCGGCCCGGATGATGTAGCGCCACAGGTGCTGTGCGTGCGGCACCGCCCGCAGCCCGGCGGTCGCGGCCTGCTCGACAGCCAGCTGGTCACCGTCTTCGGAGGCGATCTTGCACAGGCGGCTCGCGGCGTCGAGCACCAGGTGCTCGGCCTGCCGTTCGATGCCCGTGCGGGGCAGCCAGGTGTACGTGCCGTGGGCAATGCCCCCGATCAGCGGTCCGCGCACCAGATGCAGCGCCCGCACCAGCAGATCACGTTCCCGCGTGCGATCTTTCGTACGGTCGGCGCGGGTGGTCAGGGTGCGCAGTACGTCCCAGTCGCAGGGCACGTCCGAGCTCAGCCGCAGCCGGCCGTCCGTTCCCTCCCGCAGCCGGGGATGGCCGGAACCGTCGGTACCCAGCCAGTCCCGCACCTCGGCCAGCATGTCGTCGCGCACGTCGGCCGTCACCCCGCGCGGCCAGATCGCCGAGCCGAGCACGGTCGGGTGCGTACCGGCCGGGTGCAGGGCCAGGTAGGCCAGGATCTCCTCGGCCACGATCTGGCGGCGCGGATCGATCGAGCCGGGAGCCTGCACCTCCACCTCGCCGAGGATCGCCACCCGTACCGCGGCCTGGGCCCAGGTGATGTCGTCGGTCTCGACCACACCGTCCGGCTCGGCCACCCGCTCGCCCTGCGGCCCGCTCGCGGTGGGCAGGTCGGGCGTGCCGGCCGAGACGAACAGCGAGTGCAGTCGCTCGATACTGCCGTCGCCCAGCCGGTTCGCTGTCACCTGCAGCGAAAGTTCCTCGCAGGTCAGCACTCCGTTGTCGTCCACCTGCAGACGCCAGCGGGCGCCGGGCAGGTCGCCGGCGATCACGACAGCCAGGTCCGCGCCGCGCCCGACCACGGCCTGCAACCGGGACGCGGTCTGCACGGTCAGCGGGGCTCCGTAGATCGCGACCCGTTCCGGGCGGCTGCCCGGGGCCGGGCCACCGGTGAGGATCTGCACGGGGCCCGTGCGCGGCATCCGGCTCTGACCCTGTTCCAGCTGCTCCGTCAGGTCTTTCGCGCCGTTGCAGGGAATCAGCCGGCCCGCCGCGATCGCCGGCAGCGTCGGAGGCAGATCGGCCGTCAGCACCTCGATGCCCCGTGACCAGGGGTTTCCGGCCAGGCCCAGCGCCAGGGCCCGCACCACCGCGGCGGACATCGCCGGGCTGCCGACCACCGCGACCGGTCCGGCCGCGGCACCCAGGTTGATCAGTGCGTCCCGGCCCGCCTGGTCGCGCCCGACCGAGGCGAGCAGCGGGTAGGCACTGTCGCCGTGCGCCACCAGGTGCTGGGCGTCGGCGTAGGTCAGACGCCAGCGCAGGCCGTCGTCGAGACCCCTCCAGGGCGGCGGCGCCGACGGATGAGCCATGGTCAGGAGCAGGTCAAGACCTTCGTCGTCGACCACCGCGCCGTAGGCCTGGGGGAGCGGGAGCTGGGCCTCGCGGCAGGCCCGCGGCAGCGAGCGCAGCGCCAGGTCGAGCAGGGCGCCGCGGTCGGCGTCCGCCCCCGTGCGCAGCCAGACCTCGGTGTCCCGGTCGACCTCGCCGGGTTCGTCCGGCCCGCCGCGCCGGCGGCGCCGGATCAGCAACAGGGTGCCCAGCAGGGCGGCCGTCACCAGGCCCGCGCCGATCAGCTCGGCCGGCAGTCCGGGGCCGTCCGAAGAGCTTTGATCCGCGGACACTTCCGGCTGCCCGACCACCTGGCCGTCGTCCTGCCCGGTGTCCCGGGGGACCGCGGTCGAGGGGGCGGTGGTCTCGTTCGCGCTCGGGGGCGCCTGGGCGGCACTACTTGAGGACGTTGTTGTCGCCCCAGTTGTCGCCGTCGCCGTCCCGGTGGGCGGGGAAACCCGTGCGGTGCTGGGGGTCGCGCCGGACGTCGCAGACCCGGAAGTACCGGCTCCGGAGGTACTGGCGCCGGGAACATCGGCGCCGGGAGCGCCGGCCCCGGACGACGCCGCCCCGGATGTCGCCGAGCTCGGGGATGTCGCCGCGCCACCCGGGCGGGTGGTGCCGCGCGGGGGCGTCGGGTCGGTCGGCAGCACCATGCCCTGGCCGACCACGTCCGGATGCTGTGACGCGACGTACCGTGGGTCGCCGGGCTCCGGCACCCCGCTGTACACCGAGCCGCCCGCAGCCGATCCCGAAGTGGAGCCGCTGGAGGTCGAGCCACCCGAGGCCGACCCGCTCGTGGCCGAGGCGCTCGGGGCCGCCGACCGACCCGGCGTCGCCGATCCGCCAGCGGTTGACCGTCGCGGTGTGGGCGCCGCAGTCGGCGCAGCAGACGCGCCGGCACCCGAACCCTGCCCGGCACCCGAACCCTGCCCGGATCCACCCTGCTGGCCACTCTGGCCCTGGGTGCCTCCCTGCCCCTGCGTGCCACTTCGGTCCCGGTCTCCACTTCCCTGACCGGTGTCCCGCCCTTGTCCATCAGGTTGCCGGGCACCCTCGTCCGACCCGGAATCCGACCCGTAATCCGAACCGGCACTGCGGTCAGCCACCCACCGGGAGACCCCCACCGCGTCCTCGGGCATGATCAGCCGCCATCCCGGCTGGATCAACCGCGCAAGGTGCAACGAGCGCCCGTCGGGCTGTGTGCGTCCTTCATTGAGGCGGTAGATCTCGTGGTAGCGCCGCCCGTCACCGAGATGACGCTCGGCGATCTCCCAGAGCGTGTCGTGGTGACGCCCGGCCGTGGGCTGCACGACATAGACCTTGTGTCCGTCCAGGGCCAGTTCCTCACGGCTGGTCATCCCGCTGGCGTCCCGCTCGGCCTGCGCGGCGGCCCGACGGGCGGTGGCGGCCTCGGCCGCGGCCTGCTGCGCGGTCAGGTGCCGGGACGAGCCGTGACTGACGGACTGCACCTGTGGCGCCGCGGTGTTCGCGTCGAAGACGTAGAGGGTGTCCGGGTCGGACGAGGCCACCACGCTGATGGACGCCGCGGCCCGGGCGGACCCCAGGTCGGCCCGGGGTGCGGCCTGCGCGATACCCATCTGCCCAGCCATCACCCCGACCAGCAGCATCGACCCGACCAGCCACCGGGCCAGGCGCTGGCTCGGCCCGGACAGCGGCACCGGCGCGGCCAGCACGCCACCCCGCAGGGCCGCACCGATTTCGACCAGCACACAGATCACGAACTGGAGCCAGGCCAGGGCGGCCACGACCACCAGCACGGCGAGCACCTGGTCGATGCCGAGGGTGCCGGTCAGTGTGAGGGTCCGGGAGAGCCGGCCGTTGCGCAGCAGCGGCTCGGCCAAAAAATACAGCCCGGCGGGCAGGCCCACGACCAGCGCGAGCAGCCCCAGCCCGGCGAACAGGGCCCCGAGTTTCGAACGACGCGGCGCGAGCGGCGCCTGCTGGGTGAACCGGCCGGCCCCTGTCGCCGGCCGGTCCGCGGAATGCGCGGTCATGGCAAGCCCTCCCCGGTGATGCCCACCGCCGGCCGGGCCTGGCCCTGGGCGGTCACGGTGAAACTGTTGAAGAAGATCAGAGAAAGCAATGCAGTCTTCTGTTCGATCGTCGCCCGCACCGAGACCTGTGCGGTGTTCGCGTCGATCTCCACACCGGACGCCGGATAGCCCCGGGCGGCGAGGAAATCCGCGGCCGCCTCCTGGGCTGCCCCCGGATCGACGAGCACCGTCCCGTCGGCGCGCAGGGTGTCCACCTGGATCTCCCGGGCTCCGGCGCGCGCGGCCTGCTCCACGTCGTCCGTCACCCGTTGCCGGGCGTTGATCGCCAGGCCACCGTCCACCACGAGCCCGGCCAGCACGAGCAGGACCACGGCGAAGGCCACCACGAACACCGTGGCCTGGCCGGAGTCGTCGCGTCGGATCGGCGCTCTCACGGCGCACCTCCGTTGCCGGTGCGGCGATAGATGTCCAGCGGAGCCGAACTGGTGGCCCGCACCGTGACCGTGCCGGGTAGTCCCAGCAGGCCCAGATCGTCGACCGGAACCCGGCAGCTCAATTCCGTCTCGATCATCCCGCCGGCCACGAAATTACCGGTCAGGCCGACGGTCTCACACGTCCAGCGGCCGCCGAGCGAGGCGTTCGCGGTGCGGGTCGCCGCCGCCCGGGCCGCCCCGATATCACGTTCCAGCGACGCCGCGCGCACCGCGTCCCGGCTCGCCGCCTCGACGTCGCCCCGTACCGCCACGTACCGGCCGAACGCGATCACGAGCAGCATGAAGGCCACGAGCACCGGGGTGATGAGCACGACCTCGACGCTCATCGAACCCTGGTCCCGCGCACCTTGCGAGAACTGCTGCCTCGTCATAGATCCGGCCTGAATTCCTCGATGGGACCCTGCACGACCTGCCGGATCCGGATTCCCGGGATGCCCGGCACCACCTGAACGCCCTTACCCGTCACCACTGCCCGCACCTCGTCGTTGCCGACCGCGGTCACCTGTACCGAAACGTCCTCAATGACACCCGAACCGACCTGGGACGCATAGGCGCGCCCCCGCGCCTGCGCCATACCGATCGCCGCGGCACCGCCGTTGGTGCGCGCCACCCGGGCCGCCTCCCGGGCGGCCGCGGAGGCCGCCTGATTTCCGAGGAACAACAGCGCCGCCTGCACGGTCGCGAAGATCACGAACAGCAGGAGCGGCATGTAGAGCGCCAGTTCGATGGTGCTGGCGCCCCGGTCGCGGCGAGAACTCCGGCGGTTCAGATCTTGCCGGTGTCCAGGTTGATGCTCTCGGCCTTGGCCTTGAGCTTGTTCGCCAGCAGCAGGCCCACGGCGGCCGCGATCCCGACCAGCAGCGCCGAGATCACCACCCACTCGACCACCGACGCGCCGCGGTCGACGGGCCCACGGATGACGCGGGCCCGGGCCCGGTCGATCCGTCCGCGGATGATCATCTCTCCGTACCCGGGCAGCGTGCTCGGGTCGAACCGGAACGGTCCGCTCTTCATCACGTTTCTCCTTCATCGGGACACTTCAGATCAGGTCGTGGTCAGTACCCGGACGATTGCCGGGTAGATGAGGAAGATCAGGAAGCCCACGGCCAGCAGGAGCTGGGCGATGAGCATGGACTGCGAGCGGGCCTGGGCACGTCCTTCGGTGTCCGCCATCTCCCGGCGGCGCATCGAGGCCGCCCGGGCCGCCAGCGATTCGCGCACTTTCGCGCCGTCGTCCGCGACCAGTTCGAGGGCAGCGCCCAGGTCGCTCAGTTCACTGATCGCGGTCTCCTCGCCGAGCCGGCTCAGGGCCGCCCACGGCGTGACTCCCTGAAGCCGGGCGATCGCCAGGGTGTCGCGCAACCGCACCATCGCCCAGCCGTCGCTGACCGACGCCGCTGAGTTCAGGGCCTCCGGAACACCACGTCCACCGGAGAGATTCAGGGCCACAAGGTCGAGGAACGAGCCGACCACGTGGCGGAAGTCGCGGCGCCGCACGGTGGCCCGCTGCCCGGCCTGGAGGGTCGGGAGCAGGCTGCCGACCACCAGGCCGGACAGCGCCAGGAAGATCGGCGTGGCGACCGGCAGGCCGCCGATCAGCCCGACCAGCAGCCCGCCGAACAGGAACGGCAGCACCGCGCCGAGCGCCGCCCCCAGAAGGCTGTAGGCCAGGTGCGACTCGATCGTGCGGTCGATCAGGGAGAGATCGGAGCGCAAACTGGCCGGCAGGTGCACGCCCGAGAGCTCCAGCTGCTGCCGCAGGAACCGCCCGATGGAAGACGTTCGTCCCGACACGGCCCGGTCGCGCACCGCCCGCTGGGCGCTGCTGTCCGAGGCCAGGCCCTGCGCCAGCAGCTTCTGCCGCTCGGCGTCCATCGCGGCCAGCGTGGCCGGGGCCCCGGCCCCCCGCATGGCCGGGCGGGCGAGGGCGATGACGAGCAACAGCAGGCCGGTTCCGGTCAGGGCCCCGGCGAGAATGATGGGAATCACCGTGTCACCCCCTCGGACTGGCTCGAGTGATGCATGAAACGTTCCGGAAGGTCGTACGAGGCGAGCTGTTTCAGCCAGAAGAAGCCAGCGGCGAAGAACCCGACCACGATCGCCAGCACGACCTGGCCGGCCGGGCGCTGGTAGGGCTCCACATAGCTGGGGTTGAACGTGCGCAGCCCGAGCACGAAGAGCAGGGTCACCGTGACCACGATCTGCACGCTGCGCCGGGTCGCGGCCCGCCCGGCCGTCACCCGCCCGCGCATGTCCACCTCGGCACGCACCGAGTCGGCCAGACTCGTCAGCACCTGCCGCAGACCGGGCCCCCGCAGGCGGGAGTTCAGCAGCAGTGCGGCCACCACCAGGTCGGCGCTGGCGTCGTTCAGGTCGTCGGCCAGCCGATGCAGCGCGTTCGGCAGCGGTACCCGCACCCGCAGCCGGTCGGCCAGCGTGACGATGTCGTCGGCGATCGGCCCGGGCGCGGCCCGCGAAGTGGCGATGATGGCCTGCTCCAGGCCGACCGCCCCGGCGATGGTGTCGCGCAGCGATTCGGTCCACAGGGCCAGGGCCTCCAGCCGCTCGGCCTGCCGCCGCTCCTCCCGGGCCCCGCCCATCAACGCGGGCCAGGCCAGGATCATCACCACCCCGGCGACCGCGGCCACCGGCCAGGCGGTGATGAGCAGGATGAACACGCCCACCAGCACGGCGATCGGCAGGCGGGTGCCGAAACCCTTGAGCCGGCGCACGGTCCGGGCGCTCAGCGAGCGAGTGTCGGCGCCGCCGAGGTCGCGCTCGCGCCGGATCAGGGCGTTGCCGAGCAGGGCCAGACCGCCGCCGGCCACCGCTCCGCCCACGACGATCCCGGCCAGCTGACCGGTCGCCCCGAACTCCGAGATCATGAGGTCCACCCCGCCGCCACGGCCGGGTCGTAACCGTTCAGGATCAGCTCGTCGATACAGGAGATCGGCGCCGCCGGTACCGCCCGGCCGTCGTCGCCCGGCTCGAACACCTCGCTCGAGAGCACCCGGCCGTCCACGCCGTTGACCTCACGCACACTGGTGATGATGCGGCGCAGCTTGCCGCCCTCGGCGTAGTCGTTGCGGCGCTCGACGAACACCACGAAGTCGATGGCCCCGGCGATGAGCATCATCGTGGCCTCGGTCGGCAGCCGTTCCGCCGACTGGATCGCGTACGTGCAGATCCGGTTGAACACCTCGATCGCCGAGTTGGAGTGGATCGTCGACAGTGAGCCGTCGTTGCCCTGGCTCATCGCATTGAGCATCGTGACGATCTCGTCGCCGAGCACCTCACCGACGATCACCCGGCTCGGGTTCATGCGCAGCGATCGGCGCACCAGGTCGGCCATCCCGATCGAGCCCGCCCCCTCGGAATTCGGGAGCCGTTCCTCCATCGGCACCACGTTCGGGTGCAGGTCGGGAAACTCGCCCAGCCCCAGCTCCAGCGACCGCTCCACCGTGATCAGCCGCTCGTACGGCGGGATCTCGTGGGCCAGGGCCCGCAGCAGTGTGGTCTTGCCGGCGTTCGTGGCCCCCGCGATCATGATGTTCTTGCGGGCCAGTACCGCCGCCGAGAGGAACGACGCCAGCTCCGGCGTCACCGACTCGTTCTTCACCAGCTGGTCGAGCGTGACCCGGCTCAGCCGTGAACGACGGATCGAGATGGCCGGCCGGGGAGTCACTCCCATCACCGCCGACAACCGGGACCCGTCCGGCAGCCGCAGGTCCAGCTGCGGGTTGGCCGCGTCGAACGACCGGCTCGCCAGTCCGGAATAGGCGCCGAGCAACTGCACCAGCTCGATCAGCTCGTCGTCCGACTCGGCCACCGCCGGCATCGGCAGCTCCCGGCCGTCCGCGTACCCCACGAAAACCTGGTCGCAGCCGTTGATGTCGATGTTCTCCACGAGTGGGTCGTCGAGCAGCGGCTGCAACCGGCCGACCCCGAACAGCGCCGCGTGAATCCCCTCGGCGAGCTCGGTCTCCTCGTCGGCCTCCGGCGGCGTACGTCCCAGCGAGAGTTCCGATCGGGCGTGCAGATCCAGCACCCGGCCGATCACCGCGCGGGCGTACTGCCGCTCGTCCTCCGCGCTCATCACCGGGGCACCGGTCAGGGCGTCCTCGCGTCGCTGCTGGGCGAGGAGGTCGGCGACCTCTTCCCGCAACCGCCGCACCACGCGCTGGTCGATGGCCATCAGCGATCCCCTGCCGGTTCGTCTGCTGGTTCGTCGCCGTCCGGGTGCTGCGGCGAGTCTGCTCCCTGCGACGGTCCGGGGGAAGGCCTACGGCCGTCACCGGACGTGAACGGCACCGGTCCGGAAGCGGGCGCATCCGAGGCCCGTAGCGCCTGGACGATCGATCCAGGACCACTGGTCAGGGTTTTCCCGTGCTCTTCGGGCGTTTCGCCGTCCACGGCGGTACTTTCCCCGGTCGCGGGGCCGACCGGGATCGATCCGGTGTGCCCGGACCAGGTACCGGTTCCGTCCGATCCGAGTCGAGCCCGATTGCGGATGTCCCGCAGTACCGCGGCGCGGTCGTAGGACAGGCTGCCGGTGGTCGGTCCGTCGGCCGGTGGGTAGGGCGCAGGGCCGCCCGGCTGGTTGCCCGGCTGGTCGGCCGGTTCGGCCGGTTCGGCCGGTGAGGAGCCGGTCTCGGGGGTGGCCACCGCGCCGGAAGGTCCAGCGGGCACCGGCGGGAGGCCGGTGCGGTCGGTCCCGTGGTCAGAGGACGTGGTGGTCGCCCCGGTCGGGTCGGTGGGCCCCATGTGGTGGGTCTGCGGAGCAGAGGACGCCGCGGTCACCCCGGCGGAGCCGCTGTCCCACAGGCGGGTGGCTGCCTGATCGGAAGACCCGGCGGGATCGGCGGGAGGCATGCCCGGGTGGATGTGCTCGGTGGGTGCGGCGTCCTTGAGAGTCACCGGGCCGCGGGGCGTCTGTGGAGTGGAGGTCCCGTGGGCGGGAGATCGGGCCCCGTCCTCGTCGTCCGTGGGTGGGGCGACCGCTGTCGGGACGGCATCCGGGATCGACAGCAGACCGGACGGCGGCACCTCCGGCGCGATCCACCCGGTACCCTCCGCCCGGCCGGAATTCCCGGCGAAGACGTTGTTCTCACGGGCATTCGGCGGGGCCGGAAGCTCGTTGCCGCCGGAAGGGGTGGCTGGTTCTTCCAGATCGTTGGTCTGGTAGGGATTACGGAATTCGACGCGAGGGGACGAGAGGGCCGGGCCCTGTGGGTCCACGGGGTCCAGCGGGTCCGGGACAGGACGGGGCCGCCGCCGGGGGAGGGGCTCCACCCAACCGAGTGGACCCGGCCGGTCATCCGGCCCCGGTCCATCCTGGTCCAGTTCCTTCTGATCCAGTTCGGTCCGGCTGAGTTCGGTCCGGTTCCGGGCGCCGTGTCCTGAGCGCTCCCGCCCGGCGTCCCGGCTCTCGCGTTCGAGGGACGCACGCAGGGCGTTGGCCACCTCGTGGAGGTCGGCGCGGTTCAGCTCCGTACGATTGAGCTCGGCGCGCTCCAGTTCGGCGCGGTCCCACGATCCACCCCGTCGGTCGGGCTCGGCCGGAACATCGTCCGAGGCCTCACCGGTGCGGGTGCTCGGGGGCCGGGAGTCCGGGCCCCGAGCATCGGTGCCCCACGGGGGTGTCGCCGGCGCACCGGTTTCCCGCGGGTTGGCGCCGAGCGGGCCGGCGCCGAGTGGGTTGGTGCCGAGTGGGTCGGTACCCCGTGGGTCGGTACCCCGTGGGTGGGCACCGAGCGCATCGGTGTTCCGTGCCGGTGTCCCCAGTGCATCGGAGGTCTCTGCCTCGGTGTGGCTCCGGGTGCCGGCAATCAGTGGGCCGGTGTTGCTGCGGGGCTCTGTATTGCTGCGGGGCTCCGTGGCGGTGCCCGGGCTCAGCGGGTCCTCGTCCCGGCGGGCACGGTCGTGCAGGGCGCTCCAGGCCTGCTTGTCCGGTGCCGGTGCCGGTGCCGGTGACTGACTGGTGGGCGTGGGGGATGCGTCGGTCTCGGGGCGCCGGTCCTGCAGCCAGGTGCCGACGGACGGGGCGCCCTCGTTCTCGTTACTGGAACTGCCGATTCCGTAGCCGGTCTCGGAGTCTTCCGAGGGCATCACGTGGCGCCGGGCCCGGCGGCGCTCGGAGGTGACGAACGCGCCCGGCTCGCGACCGGACGCGGCGCGACGGGAGCGGTTGTGACGCAGTTCGTCCGTGGTCTCGGACGGGTCTTCGGGGTGGGGCTCGGCGAGGTGGGTAGGGGCGTCCGGGGGAGTGGTGAGTCCCGCGAAGCCGCGTACCGGACCGGCCGGCTGGACCGGACCGACCGGATCGACGGCGTCCACTTGCCTCTCGTTCCGCGCGATTCCCTGCGGGGTATTGGTTCTCGCGGTGAAAACGCCCGGGGCGACGGTGATGTGGCTCAGGTCCGGATCCTCGTCGACCGGGGGTGCGTCACCGAAGAACGAGTTACGGCGTGAGAGTTCGACCACCGGTGCCGAAGCCTGCGGTGTCGAAGCCTGCGGGGCGGTGGTCGTGGTGCCCGAGGTTCGCAGGGTCTCGGGTGTGGTCTCCCAGCGGCTCTCCCGGGGGGCCTCGGCGTGACGTGAGGTGCCGCTGTCGCTGAAGGGCTCGGCGGCGAAGGTCCCGGCATTACCGAAAGAACCGGCATCACCGAAAGAACCGGCGCTACCGGAAGGGCTGCTCCCGCTGAACGGTCCGGCGCTGTGGTGGGACTCGGCGCGGGTGGACCGCTGGGCAGGGCTGAACGGATCGGTCTGGTCGAACGGATCGGCCTGGTCGAACGGCCCGGCCGACCCCGACATCTGGGCCCGGCCGGATGTCTGGCCCCTAGTCGACATCGGGGCCTGGCCTGCCATGTGGTTCTGGCCCAACATCTGAGCCTGGCCCGACAAATGAGCCGGATCCGACGGCCGGTCCTGGCCTGACGGCGGGGCCTCGGCGAACGAGGACCGCTCCCCGGCCGACCCACCCGGCGAGGCTGCCGGCGCAGGGCCACCGTTCGCCCGGCCCGGAGTCACGGGCTGGGACGGTGACCGCCGGGGCACGTCCGGCCGCAGTGGTGGTGGGTCGGACAACTCCGGGATCGTGCCCGCCAGCAGACTCACCGACGGCAGCAACGAGCGCACCGACCGGATGAGGGTGGAACGGGCCAGCCGACTGCGGTTCATACCCCGCAGCGCTTCGGCCCCGCGGGCGTCCAGGGCCATCGCCCCCAGTACCGGCACGCTGACCCCGGAGGAGTGCAGCAACTGCTCGGTGCGGCCGGCTACGGCCCGATCGCGCTCGGGCGCCACCAGCACCACGCCGATCTGCGCCCGGGCCGCAAAGCGCCCTGGCACTGCACTGTTGAGGAAGCGCAGTCGTTCGCGGAGGTGGGCCAGTTCCTCGACCTCGGGACGGGCCACCACGATCACGGCGTCGGCCTGGTGCAGCACCGGCATGGCGGGGGAGGCCGGGCCGACGCGTCCGCAGTCGGCGTAGACCGTGCGGCCGGCCTCCTCGGACAGCGCCCGGGCCAGGGCGCTCCACAGGGGCCCCAGGCCGGCGGCCTGCTCCGGGCCGTTGACCCCGAGCAGCAGGTCCAGCCCGCCGCCGGTGACCTGAAGGTGGTCTTCCAGCCGGGTCGGGCCGTCCGGCGCCGATCCGGGCGCACCGCCGAAACCTCCCGGGCCGCCGTCGACCTGTGGCAGCCAGCGGTGGCCGGGCAGGTCGCGGCGCAGACCGGTGGCGAGGGACAGCACGCCCAGGTCGGTGTCGAGCGGTGCACCGTCCGGACGGCGATAGCGCAGTCCCAGGTCACCACCGTCCGGATCGAGGTCGGCGGCGACCGCGCCCGGGGTCAGGGCGGCAAGGGCGACGGTGAGCGTGGTGACGCCCGGCGCGCCCTTGGCGGAGACGAGGACGACGAGCGCCATCAGTTGCCCTTCGTGGTGGCCCCGCGTTCCAGAAGCACGAGGCTGATCTGGTCGGCGGCGGCCGCAGCGGCGACCTGGACGGCCTCGTTGCGGCTGACGATGAGGGTCACTACGGCCTGGCTCTCGCCCCCGGAGGCGAAGACGCTGTCGTCGGAGGTTTTCACCGAGCTGACGGTGGCCCGGCCGGCGATCTCCTTGCCCTCGCCCTCGACGGCTCGCACGACCTGCACCACGTCACCGGCCTCCAGTCCGCCGGCCGGGTACCGGCCCACGCCCAGCGACACCCCGACCCCGGCCTTGTCGGCACCCAGGAGGCTGGTGCTGGCCAGCATCCCGGGGTCGAGCAGCCGGCCGGGCGGGATCTCGGCGCTGGCGAACCGGCCGATCACGGCGTCGGCCTGGTCGGCGCTGATCACCGCGACGCCGTCGGAGGCGACCTTGGCCACGGCCAGGTTCTCGGCGGTGATCTGCTGGCCGACGACGATCGTGCTGCGGGCGACCAGCACGTCCTGCCGGTCGTCGAGTCGGAGCGCGAGCAGCCCGGCCACGGCGGCGCCGAGCACGATGAGCAGCACGGCGAGCACCGCCAGGCCAGGGCGGCGGGTGCCGGGTGGGCGGGGGAGTCGCTCGGTGCCGGGCGTGGCCTTGGACGTGCCGGCCGTGGAGCCCCGGCCGCCGGACTCCCGGGACCGGACGTCGGTGCGTTCCTGCGTGCTCAAGAGCTCTCCTCGGGCCACCCAGTGCTGGTGTCGTTTCCGGATGGTTTGTTCTTGATCTTCCAGTCTGGTCTGATTGGCATGCTTGATTACGCAGTCGACATGCTCTGATGCACTTCGCGATCGCCCGTGACGCCAATGATCTAGGTAATCAACGAAGGGTGACGATAATGCCACCTTGACGCACCTTATGCACTAATCGAGGTGTCATGGTTAGGAAACGTTTGATGCACCAGTACGCGGCCGGTGGGCGTTAGGCCCTACTTGTGAGTAGTAGAGGAGCCGGAGCTGGTATGAGGCGCCGAGCAGGCGTGTTTTCCGCGGCCGTCGTGGTGGTCGCCGTCCTGGGTCCGGCCCTGGCCGGGTGTGGCTCCGACAACCCCTACGAGCTGCCCGAATACCGGTCCGGCGAAGCCTCCGGCCAGCTGTCCGGCAGTCCCGGCACCGACCGCACCCCGGCGGCGGGTGGGGCGACGTCCACCCCCGCTCCCTCCGGCACCGGATCGATCCCCAAGGTCTCCCGCGAACCCTCCCCGGCGTCCACCGCCGTCACCTACACTCCCGCCGACGCCCGGGGTGAGGGTGCCTGGGTGGAGCGGGGCAAGGTCCGGGCCCGCACCCAGAACGCCAAGGACGCCGTGGACGCGGTGGTCGGGTACATGCAGCAGCGCGTCCAGATCTCCAACACCTGGACCGTGGACGAGTCCGGCCTCGCCGCCGTCGCCTCCGGCCAGGCCCGAACCAGCGCGCGCGAGCGCGCAGCCAGTCAGCAGGCCGCCGGGCGCAGGTCCGTCGGCCGGTTCGTCGTCAACGTCTCGTCGGTCCGGGTGAAGGGCGACGCCCTCATCGTGACCGGCTGCCACTTCGACGGTACGTCCGAGCTCGACGAGAACGGTTATGTGCTCGTTCCGCCTCCCGGAGGAATGCTGATCAGAATGAAAGTCCAGAAGGAGCAGGGGGTCTGGCGCGTGACCGCGTGGCCCACGAGCAAGGCCCCGACCTGCGCGGGATGGAAGAAATGAGACCCCGCAACGGGATTCTCGCGCTCGCCGCAGCCGCGGTGCCTCTGGCCGTGCTCTCGTCGATGTCCGGCGCCCGCGCCGATCAGGGCCCGGGAGACGTTGAGGCCGGCGGATATTCGGTATCCGTGCAAATTCGCCTCACCGGTGATGCGGCGCCGGGTGGCGGCGGTGGCACCACGGTCTCCGTGAACCTCCACCCCGTCTGCTGGTGGGAGGCGGCGGCCGGCCCCTATCAGGACGCTGCCGCCATGCTCGACTGGTACGACGAGGTGACCGGCGGGGTGCAGAGCCCCGGTATCTATGCGCAGTACGGCTCCCGGGGGCAGTGGGAGGACGCGGTCGCGCGGGAGGAGGCCGGCCAGGACATCTCCTGGTACAAGGCCTATTGCAAGGATCCCGCGAAATACCCGGACTACGGCCTGGGCGGCGACGAGATACTCGATCCGATCGAGGGTGACGGCACCACCGGCGTGGTCAACCTCTACCGGGCCTTCGGAGCCGGTGAGCCGATCCCGGCGCCACTGGTCACGCCTGACGAATTGGCGCAGGCGGCCCGTGACAACATGGAGATCGCCGATCCGGAGATCGACCGCAACCCACGCGTCCACAACACCGACGACGCCACGCTGGTCGGACTTCCCACCTTCTTCTGGGTCACCGACCCGGCCTCGGTCGGCGGTGCCGGCGGTACCCGCTCGATCCGCGCCGACGTGGTCGGGGCCGGTGCCGCGGTCTGGGCCGAGGTCACCGCGACGACAGGTGGTCTGGATCTTTCCTGGCCCGGTGGCAGCAAGCACTGCGACCCGCCCATCGCGATCAAGCCCTACGTCCAGGGCATGAGCGAGAACGGCTCCTGCACGGTCGAGTTCATCAAGGCGTCCACCGGATACCCCGGCGGTTACCCGGTCGAGGCCAGCACCAACTGGGGCGCGGCCTGGGTGGGTTCGGGCGGCACCGGCGGTGCGCTGGAGGGCCTGACCAACACCGTCGTCGCGAACATCCCGGTGGCCGAGGTCCAGAACATCGTCAAGCCGTGAACAGCTGATCCGCACCCGCGAACCACGGTCTGATCACGAATGAGGTGGCCGTGCCTCGTTCGTGATCAGCCCCGGGTGGCAGGGGCCGGGTAACCGACGTCGTCCCAGCTGATCGGCCAGGCCCGCGGATCTTCGATCGGGGTCTGATCGGGGTGGTGGTGCACCGTGGCCATGCGCACGGCCGCGATCGAGCGGGACAGCCGGTCGGCCCAGGCGGCCTCGACCAGGTCGGGCCGGATCTCGTCCAGCACCACCGATTCCGCGCGCTGGAAGGCGATGCTGCCGTCCGGGGCGCAGGTCACCACTGCCCGGCAGACGTCGGCCAGGGCCTGTTCGTCGTCGTCCAGGCAGATCGAGTGGACGCCCGCGTTCGCGCCCTCCTCGAGCAGGGCTCGCACCCCCGGTATGTTCGAGAGCCGCCGGACACCGTCGAAGACCACCACCACCTCGGGTGAGGCAGTCACCCGCTGGCCCGGCGGGAGCACCTGGCGCAGCCGTTCGTCGATGAGACTGCCCAGTTCCAGCAGGCGCCGCTCGACCGAGTCGTGATCGTTGCCGATCAGCACCGACACCCCCGAAGCCTCGTCCGGTCGGGCGTGCGGAAGCCGCGAAACCCATTCCCAGCGGCGGCGGGCCGCGTAGTCATGACTCGTGAGCACGGTGATGCGCAGTTCGCGGGGTGCGTGGAAAGCCGCGCACTGCGCCACCAGCCAGCGGGCGGTGGCGTGGGCGACCGAGGACTTACCGGTGAGCCCGAGTACGCCGACCGCCTGGAGGTTCAGCGTGACCGGCACGTTGTGCAGCAGGGTGGGCAGGCCGTCGGGCGGCTGGGTGCGCCAGCGGGCCCGGCCCACCCGCAGCGGGGTGCCGGAGTCACGGTCGTCGATCACCGTGCGCGGTGGCTGTGAGGCCAGGCCGAGCCGTAGTTGCAGCCAGTCGTCGTCGAGCGGAAGTCGTTCCCACAGGCGGCGTCCCGGCCCGACCGCGGCCATCAGGGCCAGCGCTGGGTCGGGAGTGGCCTCGCGTCGTTCCTCGGTCTCCCGGTCGAGGGCCCGCTGGATCTCCTCGGTGGCCTGCTCGCGGTCGCGCAACCACGTGGAGAGCAGGCGACGCTGTTCCCGGCCCGGGATCGAGCGCACCGCGGGAGGGCGCGGCGGCAGCACGAACCGCGCCCCGCTGCGGGGCCGGGCCGAGCGGGTGTGACGGAACAGCTCCATCCCGAGGCCACCCTCGAAGGGCTGTGTGTCGGCGTCGGGTTCGCTGATCTCGGCCAGCTGCAACACGGTGTTGGCGACCTGTAGGTAACTGTTGTGGGGCCAGGCGCGGCGCTCGCTGCGCTCCTCGTCGTCCAGCAGGAAGGTCGCTCCCGGGCCGGGCATCACCTCGACCAGGCCACCGGGCCGGGCACTGACGGTGAGGGCATCGGCCGCGAGGTCAGGATCGGGCAGGTCGAGGCCCGGGGCCTCGTGACCGATCACGGTCTGCCCGAGTCCCAGGCGGTGCACCCGGCCCGCACCCGGCCCGTTGACCACACGGATCTCGGCGACACCGGTGGGGATCGGTGTGGGCTGCTCCTCGTGGGCGTGCAGCTCGATGACACAGCCGGGCCGGATACCCGCCGAGCGCAGTGTGTCGGCCTTGTCGGAGTCGGTGACCGCACGCCGCCCGTCCACCCAGACCTGGACCCGCGCGGCCTGGGCCGGGTCGGTGTCGTCGTCCAGGGCGTGCAGCAGCTGAGGGAGCAGCACCGCGAGCTCGGCGTCGGGATGGGCGTCGACGAGCGCCTCGGTCTGGGTGCCGGCGGCCCGGCCGTCCCGCAGCGTGACAGCGAACCTCACGGACGAACCCCCAGCTGATCCGGCAGCGACAGAGCGCCGAATATGCCACGAAGGGGACGGAGGTACCAGTCTGTTCGTGTTCAGGCAACCACAAGCTGTGCTCAACCCGGCTCCCCGAGATCGGCGGGATCGGGCCAGAGCGAGCACCCCACCCGGACCACCGTCATCGGTGAGGTGCCCAGGGTCGCGGCCAGATCCTCGTCGGGCGGCTCCGGCGAGGCCGTCCAGAGGTGCACCGGCCGTCCGCCGAGCAGGTCGTGATGCGGCTGAGGATCCAGGCCTTCGGCATCGAGCAGTTCGTAGGCCAGTGTGACCAGGGCCGAGGCCAGAAGGAACACCAGAGCCCGCTCGTCCGTCCCGGCCGGGTGGCGGAAACTCTCCGGCACGTCGATGAAGAGTTCCGGTCGCCCGGTCGCCCACAGACCTCGCGTGTGAATGCGTCGCACCCGCCCACCGGGCCACGGGACCACCTCGACCCGAATGCGTTCGGTGCTCACCTCGTCCGTCATTGAAACGCCTCTCCGCTCTCGCTCTTTCCGGCAGGACCAAGGCTGCCGGAGATCGGCGGAAAGCTCTCCGGGCCATCCACAGAAGTCGCGCCTGTGGACAAACCGGGGATCGTGTACGCCGACCGGTCCACGGAGCCAGGATTGGCCGTGTCGCGGCGGTTGCGCGAATGGCACGGTGGCAACCATGCGCAGATTTGCCCAGGTGGATGTGTTCACGTCTCGACCCGGCCGGGGTAACCCGGTGGCCGTGGTGCTCGATGCCGAAGGGCTCGCCGACGAGGAGATGCAGCGTCTGGCCCACTGGACCAACCTCTCCGAGACCACCTTCGTGCTCCCGGCGACCCGGCCCGGCGCGGACTACCGGGTGCGGATCTTCACTCCCGGTCGTGAGCTCCCGTTCGCTGGTCACCCCACGATCGGCACGGCCACGGCGCTTTTGGACGCAGGTCAGATCCCCTCCGGTTCGTCATGGACCCAGGAGTGCGGCGCCGGCCTGGTTGAACTGCGGCGCCTGGACGACGGTGCCCTGGCCTTCGCGGCCCCCGCGCCGGTGGCCGAGGAGCCGCTGGAGGACGAGCTGCTGCTGGTGCACGCCCTGGGCGGGGTGAAGGCGGACCAGCCGACGGTGATCGAGATCGGCCCGCGCTGGCTGACCGGCCGGGTGACGCTGGAGGAACTGAACTCCTTGCAGCTGGACGCGCAGGCCTACGCGCAGATCAGCGAGATCACTCCCGACGTGACGCTCTATGCCGTGGACGATTCCGGGGACCTTCACGTGCGGTCCTTCTTCCGCGAGGAGAACCGCATCGAGGAAGACCCGGTGTGCGGCAGCGGGAACGCCTGCGTGGCCCGGCACGTGCAGCTGTCCGGCCTGGACACCGCCCTGGCCGGCGGTTACCGCGCTTTCCAGGGACGGCACCGGGGCCGCGACGGGCGCATCAGCGTGAAGCTGGACGAGGGGCAGAACTGGGTCGGTGGGCAGGCCGTCACCGTGATCTCGGGATCGATCGCCGTATAGGACGCAGCCTCTCCGGCTGCTCTACCCGCTGTGGCCGCTGTGGTTCGCCCCGGGCACCGCGAGCGGACCCAGGGCCCGCGGATTGAATGCGCACACGATTCCGGGTGGCTTTTGGGGTCTGGTTACCATCTGACCGTGGACCCGGAACCGATCACCCCGCTCGCCCCGCGCCCCGTGGGGCGCACCGTCTTCACCCAGACCTGGGCCGAGCTGACGTTCCTGCACTGGGCGGTCGAACCGGAGCGGGTGGCGGCCTACCTGCCGCCGGGCGTGCGGCCGGACACGTTCGGTGGGAAGACCTACGTGGCGCTGGTGCCCTTCCGGATGCAGGGCATCGGTCTGCTCGGCTCGCCGGGGGTGCCGTACTTCGGTGACTTCCTCGAGACCAACGTCCGGCTGTATTCCGTCGATGAGAAGGGCCGTCGTGGCGTCGTCTTCGTCAGCCTCGACGCCGAGCGCCTGGCCCCGGTGCTGGTGGCGCGACTGGGCCCGGGGTTGCCGTATCTCTGGTCGTCCATGGGGTACGAGCGCGAGGGGGACCGGATCACGTACACCTGCCGACGGCGTCCGTACGCCCGGCGCCTCTCGACCAGCCCGGTGGTGACTCCCTGGGAAAGTCGTTTCCCGCAGCACACAGCCACTTCCCGGATCGGCGTGGAGGTGGGCGAGGAGATCCCGGCCGATCGGGTCGGCGAGCTCGAGCACTGGCTGACGGCACGCTGGGGGCTGCACCAGTCCCGGTACTACTGGCCCAACGAGCACGGGAGCTGGCCGCTGCGCCGGGCTTCCCTCGCGGAGTTCGACGACGAGATCCTCGCCGCGGCCGGTTTCGGTGAGCTGGCGGCGAGAACTCCGGACAGCGTGCTCTTCTCGTCGGGCGTGCACGCCACTTTCGGGCCGCGCGTCCGGTAGGGACCTACGCCACCTCCTGGTCCGCGGACCGGTGCCGTTCCTGCAGCGCCAGGTTGTGCATCGAGGTCAACACCGTGTGCCCCCGCGGCGTGAGGTGGTAGCGCACCGAGACCGGGACGGTCGGGGTGACGACGCGCTCGACCAGACGATGGTGTTCGAGCTCGCGCAGACGGGCCGAGAGCAGGCGGGCGGAGATACCCTCCACCAGCGCCTCCATCTGACCGAAGCGGGTGGCGCCGCGGCCCAGGGCGAGCATGACGGCACTGGTCCAGCGCTTGGTCACGATCTCCACGACGGCGGTAGCCCGCCGGCACTCGTCGTCGCTGATCAGTTCGCCCGAAGGCAGGGTAGGGCGGTTGGTCACTTATCAAGAGTAAGCGACTAACCCTCGGATTGGCAGTTCCGGTCGAGGGCCGGACGCTGGTCTCATGCCTGATTACGGTCATCCGCTGCGGTTCGGATCGTTCATCACCCCCACGAACGCCCCGGCGTCCCGCCCGGGTGAGCTGGCCGTGCTCAGCGAGGAGTTGGGCCTGGACCTGGTGACCTTCCAGGACCACCCCTACCAGGCGTCCTTCCTCGACACCTGGACCCTCCTGACCTGGGTCGCAGCCCGCACCGAGCGCGTTCATCTGGCCGGGAACGTGCTCAGCCTGCCGCTGCGTCAGCCGGCGGTACTGGCCCGTGCGGCCGCGAGCCTGGACCTGCTGAGCCATGGACGTGTGAGCCTGGGGCTGGGTAGCGGGGCCTTCTGGGACGGGATCGAGGCGATGGGCGGACGACGCCTGACGCCTGGTCAGGGGGTGGACGCGCTGTCCGAGGCCATCGACGTGATCCGGGGGATCTGGGACGTCTCGCAGACCCGGCCGCTGCACGTCGGCGGTGAGTACCACCGGGTGGACGGGGCCCAGCGGGGACCGGCCCCGGCCCACGACATCCCGCTCTGGATCGGCGCCTACAAGCCCCGGATGCTGCGGCTGGCCGCCCAGAAGGGTGATGGCTGGCTGCCCTCGCTGCCGTACCTGAAACCGGGTGATCTGGCGCGGGGCAACACCGTCATCGACGAGGCGGCGCGGTCGGCCGGCCGCGAACCCGCGCAGATCGTGCGCCTGCTGAACATCACCCCCCAGGAGAGCGCCGACGACCTGGTGGGACTGGCCGTCGACGAGGGCATCAGCACGTTCGTCGTGATGGGGGACGATGCCCGTGGGCTGAGGCGTTTCGCCCAGGAGATCGCCCCGGCGGTGCGGGAGCGGGTCGACGCCGAACGGTCCCGGCGCGGCGTGTCCACCCGGGGCCGGATCCGGACCGCGGCGCAACTGGCCCGGCGGGTGCCCGGTATCGCCTACGACGACGTGCCCGCGTCCCTGGCCGACCGGGCCGTCGAGCCTTCCGACCCGGCGTATGCGCGCTACCGGTCCGGCTACCTGCGCGGTGGCGCCCCCGGTCTCGTGCTGCGTCCACAGACCGTCGAGCAGGTCCAGGACGCTGTCGCTTTCGCGACGAAGCACCGGGAGGTGCCGCTGGGTGTCTTCAGCGCCGGGCACGGGCTGTCCGGGCGCTCGCTCAACCACGACGGCCTGGTCATCGACGTGAGTTCCCTCAACACCATCGACCTGGTGGACGCGGAGGCCTCAGTCGTGCGGATCGGTCCCGGTGCGCGGTGGGTGGACGTGGCCCGGGCGCTGGCACCGCACGGGCTGGCCATCACCAGCGGGGACTACGGCGGCGTGGGCGTCGGGGGTCTGGCCACGGCCGGCGGGATCGGCTGGTTCGCCCGCTCACACGGCCTGACCATCGATCACCTCCGGTCGGTGGACGTGGTGCTGGCCGACGGCACGCTGAAACACGCCTCGGCGGAGGAGAACGCGGACCTGTTCTGGGCGATGCGCGGTGCCGGGGCCAATTTCGGGGTGGCGGTGTCGTTCGAGTTCGCCGCACCGCACGTGGAGAAGGTGGCCTTCGCGCAGTTGGTGTTCGACGTCCACCATCTGGCTTCTTTTCTGGAGAAGTGGGGTGCGGCGATCGAGTCGGCCGATCGCAGCGTGACCGGGCAGGTGATTCTCGGGCCGCCGCGGGGTGAGAAGCAGTATGCCCAGGCGATGCTGGTGGTCGAGTCGGACGACCCGGCGCTGATCGTCGAAAGATTGCAGCCGATCGCCGATATCGCGCCCCTGGTGGACCAGTCGGTGGCGCTGGCGGCGTACGACGAGGTGATCTCCGCGTTCGTCAGTGACGAGCCGCAGCAGGGGCAGGGCGAGCCGCTGGCCCACTCGGGCATGGTCGGGCACCTGACGCCGGGCTTCGCCCGGCAGGTCGCGGCGATGCTGGAAGCCGGGGCGACGTACTTCTTCCAGATCCGGGCCGTTGGGGGAGCAGTGTCCGACGTTCCTTCCGACGCAACGGCTTACGGCTGGAGGGACGCCAATTTCTCGATCGTCGCCTTCGGGTCGGAACAGTCGGGTCTGGACCAGTACTGGCCGCGACTCCTACCGCACCTGGAGGGGTTGTACCTGAGCTTCGAGTCGGATCTCGGGGACGAGGCGCTGACCCGGGCCTTCCCTCCGGCCAACCTGGCCCGGCTGCGCGGGCTCAAGGGGAAGTACGACCCGACCGGGCTGTTCCGGGACAACTTCTTCATCCCGCCGGCCTGAGGGCACCGGGAAGCACCCTTCTGTACATATCCAGGTTTGACCGTACTGGCCTATTTTGTACCGATGACGAGTGCTGCGAAGACGTTCGCCGAGATCGGCGCCACCGAGCCCCCGGCCTCTCCCACGGTGAGCCTGGGTACGGCCGTGGTGCTCGGTGGGAGCATCGCCGGCATGCTGGCCGCGCGGGTGCTGGCCGATCATGCCGAGACCGTGCTGATCGTCGACCGCGACGACCTGACCACTGCGGACGGGCACAGAAACGGTGTCCCGCAGGGCAATCAGGCACACGTACTGCTCGCTGCCGGGGGCCGGCACCTGGAGCGCTGGTTCCCGGGCTTCACCGACCGGGCCGTGGCGGCCGGGGCCCTGCCCCTGACCAGCGACCGGGTGGCGGTCTACGACGACCTCATTCCCCGGGTCAGCGGATCGCAGCTGAACCGTCTGGCTCTGACCCGGCCGTTCCTGGAGCAGCTGATCCGGGCCGAACTTCACGAGGTGCCGAACGTCAAGTTCGTGGCCGAGCGGGTGACCGGCCTGGAGTTCGACGACACCGCCGTCACCGGGGTCAGGTACGGGTCCGGGGTCGAGCCGGCCGACCTGGTCGTCGACGCCCTGGGCCGAGGGAGCCGGCTGGGTGACTGGCTCGAGGAGGGCGGCTGGGAGAAGCCCGCGCTCGTCCGGGTGCCCAACGGCCTGAACTACGCCACGGCCTTCTTCCGCCGTCCGCCCGGGGACCAGCCGATCGGGCTGGGCATGGCTCTGGTCGGCTCCCCGGTCAGGGGCGGCGCCATCTACATGACGGTGGAGGACGACCGCTGGATGGTGATCCAGGCCGGGTACGGCGATTTCAGGCCCGGCCACACCAACGAGGACATGATCGCCCGCTGCCGCCGTGACTACCCCGAACCCTTCGGCCACGTGGTCGGGAACGAGATGCTCGGTGACGTCGCCACCTACCGGCAGAGCGACAGCCGGCGCCGCGACTACGGCGCCTGCGAAAGGCTTCCGGCCCGGCTGGTGTCGGTCGGCGATGCCGTGGCCTCGTTCGACCCGATCTTCGCCCAGGGCATCAGCTCGGCCGCGCTACAGGCGTCGGCCCTGGCGAAATACCTGCAGTCGGAACCTGACCTGAACACCCCGGCCCGCGACTTCCTGGCCCTGCAGAAAGTGGTGGTGGACGCTGCCTGGTCGATCGCGACCAGCGGCGCCGGCGCCGGCCCGGCCCGCCCGTCCCTGGCCCGGCGTGTGCGGGGCCGGCTGCTCGGGCGGGTGGTCACTGCCAACCTGACCGATGCCTCGGTGAACCGCGTCTTCGTCGAGGTGACCCAGATGCTGCGCCACCCCAGCGAACTCGCGTCTCCCGCAGTAATGGGCCGAGCCGTGCTGGCGATCCGTCACCGCCGCCCGGCCCCGGTGCTCCCGCTGGAACGCTAGGTGTGACGCCGTCGGCGTCTCGTACTGCTCGAGCGTCAGCACAATTCCGGTTCTGCGGGAAGGTGCGGGACTGGGCGGGGCCACGGGGGGACGACGACGGGCCAGCACTCCCTTCGTCGCGGGCTTTCCCCCCGTGGCCCTGCTCAGCCCCGCCGGTTTCGTACTGCCGACGCTGATCGCTGATCGCTGACCGGAAGGGCCGGCGTCGCAAGGAGTAGGTCGGCCACCGGCTCGCCACCGGTTCCCCGCGGCAGCCGGTCGAGAACGATCACGGTGGAGGGGATCAGGTCACGGTGCAGTCGCCCGGTCAGGGCGGCCCGGATCTCGTCCGGCCGGGCCTCGCGGTGCGTGGTCACGTAGGCGACGAGTTCCTGGTCGCCCGGGGTGTCTTCCCGCACGATCACCGCGGCCTGGGCGACCATCCGCAGGTCTCGCAGGGCGGCCTCGATCTCGCCGGGTTCCAGGCGCACCCCGCGGAACTGCACCTGCCGGTCGGCGCGCCCGAGCAGTTCCAGCGCCCCGCGGCTGTTCCAGCGGGCCCGGTCGCCGGTGCGGTACATCCGCTCACCGGCGCGCTCGCCGGTGGCGAAAGGGTCGGGCACGAAATGAACGGCCGTCAGGCCGGGCCGGTTCAGGTAGCCGAGGGCGAGACCGGACCCGGCGACGTAGACCTCGCCCGTCACCCCGGCCGGCACCGGGCGCAGCGAGCTGTCGAGCAGATAGGTGCGCACCCCGTCGATCCGGTGGGGCGCCCGGCCGCCGGCCGGGTCGCCGACCCAGCCGTACGCGTCCACCGTTGTCTCGGTCGGCCCGTACAGGTCATACACCTGCAGGCCGGGCTTTTCGCAGACCTGTTGCCAGAGCCCCGGATCGATGGCGGAACCGCCGACCGTGAGCACCTTCAGCCGGCACTCGAGCAGTCCGGCGGGCAGTAGCTCGCGCAGCTGCGCAGGGGTGACGTCGATACCGTCGACACCGTGCCGGTCGAGATAGGTGATCAGCGCGGCCGGGTCGTGGTAGGTGCTCTCGTCGATGACATGCAGCTGATGCCCGGCCAGCATCCAGAGCACCGGGTCCCACGAGGCGTCGTTGCTGAACGACTGCACGTGCCCCAGACGCAGCCGCCCGGGGTGGCGGGACATCAGCTGACGCCGGTGGCCGGCCAGGAGGTTGGCCGACGCCGCGTGTGTGGTTACCACACCCTTGGGCACACCGGTCGAACCGGACGTGTAGACGATCTGGGCGGGTGCCCCGCCGATGATCGGAGGAAGCACGGACGTGGCTGCGAACCAGGCATTCTCGAGCTGCTCGACGGAGCGGATGACAAGGCTGGGAGCGGCGTCGGCGAGCACGGTGCAGGTCCGCCCGGCGGGCGCGCCCAGGTCGATGGGCAGCACCGCGGCGCCGGTCTTCATCACGGCGAGCATCGCGGGCAGGATCCAGGCGCGCGGCAGGGAGAGAGCCACGATCTCGCCGTCCAGCGGACGGGTGGCGCGCAGCCCGGCGGCGACCCGGCCCGACCACTCCTCGAGCTCGGAGTAGGTCCAGCGTTGTTCCTGGGTGACCAGCGCGACCGCGTCGGGGGTCTTCTCGGCCTGTTCGCGCAGGGTGTCCAGCACGGATGCGGGCACCTGGCCGGGCTTCTCGCCGTGGCAGCGAGCACCGAGCAACTCGGCCTGTTCCCCCTCCAGGAGCAGGTCGAGCCGCCCGACTGCGGAAATCGTACCGCGAGAAAGTTGCCGCAGTGCACCACCGAGTCGCTCAAGCACCGTCCCCGCGGTCTCGGGGTCTAGCCGGTCGGGCGTGAATTCAAGCTCCAGGCAAAGGGATTGGCCCGCACGAACCGTGAGACTGAGAGGGCCGGACGTGGACTCGCGGACCACAACATTCGTGATCTCCACATCGTCCAACCGGGGCCGGGGCTCGTCGTCGAACAGCTCACCCACCCCGGCGGGCGGCTGGATCGGGGCGAGCCCGAGACGGTGGTGTCCGAGCCCGGCGTCGCGGCCATCGCGCAGACGGCGGAACATCTTTCCCGGAGATTGCGCCGGCTCGCACCGGACCCGCACCGGAACCGTGCTCGTGGACGACCCGATCGCCGCCGGACCCGGTGGGCGGCCGGACCCGGTGACGTCGAGCACCACGTCGTCCGAGCCGGTCAGCGTGGCCATCACGAGCGCCCAGGCGCCCTGCACCACGGTGTTCAGATCGACCTGCTCGTCGTGGGCAAGGGCGCGCAGCCGCGCGGTGAGTGCGGGATCCAGTTCCCGCACCAGGTGACCGGGCAGCTGAGTGGGCAGCTGAGTGGGCGGGGGACCCGCCGGGGTGACTCGCGTCCCCTGTTCCAGACCGCTCAGAGTCTCCCTGCGGGCCTTCAGCGCCGCACCGGAATCCGGTCGGCTCTCGTCCGCCGGAGGTTCGCCGGCTGAGGCGGGTGTCAACGGCGTCATCGTGACCGCCAGGTTGTCGGGGAAATGAGCACGACCGGCCCTTCAGGAGATGAGGTGGCGCAGTGCGGCAACGGGTGCCTTGGCGCCGCCCTGGGGCAACCGCGCCGTGGCGATCCCGCTGACCACCGAGTCCAGGATCTCCCCGGCCCGCACGGCGATCGTGGAGAGCAGTGACGAGGACAGCCCGTGCGTGTGCTCGGTGCCGCCCTGCAGGTAGATGCCACAACGGATGCCTGGGGTGGTCGCCACCCGGTAGTCACGCTGCACCCGGAGCCGCCCGTTGTGGTCGGGAGGACAATAGGCACCCAGCCCGCCGAGCAGCGGCAGCGGATCGACCGGATCGTAACCGGTGGCGAAAACTGCCAGATCGGCGTCAATGTCGAAAGTGCGGTCGCTGGTCAGGGACCGCACGGTCACGGCCACGCTGTCGCCCTGCTCGCGCACTGCCTCGACCCGGGCGACGTTCATCATGGTGAGCCGCTCGCGACCGACGACCTTCTCCTGGTACTGCCGCCGGTACAGCTCCTCGATGAGGTCACCGTCCACCACCGAGTAGTTGGTGTTCGCGTGGTAGCCCATCAGCATCTCCTTCACCGAGGCCGGGGCCTCGAAGAAGTCGTCCACCGCGTTCGGATCGAAAATCCGGTTGGCGAAGGGGCTGTCGTCGGCCGGGCTGTAGCCGTAACGGGAGAACACCGACACCACCTCGGCATCGGCGAACCGCTGGTGCAGGAACGCCGTCACCTCGGCCGCGCTCTGCCCGGCCCCGACCACCACGAAACGCTTGGCGGCGGCACCGTCGATCTCCTCGACCCGATGCAGCAACTGCTGGTTGTGCCAGACATGCTCCGACCCCGAGATTCCCTGGGGGAAACGCGGTTGCAGGCCGGTTCCGATGACCACGTTGCGCGCGCGGTAGGTCACCTCGCGACCGGTGCCGTCGGCCGTCAGCTCGCGGGCCGTGACGTCGACGGCCACCACCTCGTCGTCGCTCATCACCGGCTCGAGGCGCGTGACCTCGTGACCCCAGTCGACCAGGTCGGCCACCCGCGCAGCCGCCCACTCCAGGTAGGCGTGGAAGTCCAGGCGCAGCGGGAAGAGGGTCTTGTGGTTGATGAAGTCGACGAGCCGGCCGCAGTCGTGCAGGTAGGACAGGAAACTGAAACCGCTGGCCGGATTTCTCAGGGTGACCAGGTCTTTCAGGAACGACACCTGCATCGTGGCGTCGTCGAGCAGCATGCCCCGATGCCATCCGAATGCCGGTTGGCGCTCGAAGAAGCGAACCGCCACGCGCTCGGCGTCGTTAGCCTGGCCGTTGTGCTCCACCGCCGCGATCGCGAGGGCCAGGTTCGAGGGGCCGAACCCGATCCCGATCACGTCGTGGGTGGGAAGCGAGGCCGACGGCAAGGGGCCGCCGTCGGGTCCGTCCGACGATCCGCCAGATGGAAGGGAGCTCATGAATGTCCTCCGGGCGCACCGATCGTGCGCGTCATCGCAACGAGTGCACCAAAGCCGCAACTTCTTAGGTGAGGCTACCCTAACGAACGATGGGATGACATAGTCCAGGCCCAGACAAAACCGCTTTTGCAGGAGGCTCCGTGCGGGTTGTCGCCGCTCGTCTGGGCGCTGGATCAACGGTGGACGGAGGTGGGGGTGACGGCTCTCATGATGAACGAGACGCTGGCCGCGGGGCCGGTCGTCGCGCAGAGGTCGGTGCCGGTGGGGGCCCGTGAGTCCATTGCGTGCCTGCGGGTGGTGCGGGTGCGCACCGATGACGGTCTCGATCACCTGGACGTCGCCGGATCCTTCGGCGGAGAGCCTCTCCTCTAGCGGAGGGCCTCGATCAGCAGGCCGATGCTGATCCCGGTCATGACCACGCCCGAGCAGCGGGTCACGATCCGGGCCGCTGTGGGCCGGGCCCGCAGCACCGCGCGGGAGCCCGTGCCCACGCCGGTGTAGACCAGGGCACACATCAGGATGTGCAGGCATCCGAGCGTGAGTAGTTGCACGGTCAGCGGCCAGCCGGCCCCGGGATCGGTGAACTGCGGCAACAGGGCCAAGAACAGCAGCAGAGCCTTGGGATTGGAACCGCTGATCATCGCGCCACGCCCGGCCTGGTTCAGCCAGGAACCGTCAGGGGTACCGGAACCGGCCTGTGGGGTGGGTGGATTCAGCATCGTCGAGATGCCCAGGCATCCCAGGTAGGCGGCCCCGGCCAGGGTCAGGGCCGGGAGCGCGCCCGGAGTGCCGGCGATCAGCGCGGCGGCCCCGGCGGCGACCACCACGGTGATGGCCAGGTAACCCGCGAGCAGACCGGAGATCGCCGGTACCAGCGAGCGATGACGCAGCCCGGCCGAGATCGCGTAGGCCCAGTCGGCCCCCGGGGTGAGCACGAGCAGGACCGAAACTGCCCAGAACCCGGCAATCATCCCGAACGTCATGTGTTGCCTCGACTTTCCACGCCACGACGGCACTGCTGTGCCGACATGAGGAAAGTACGGAGAATTCTGCGGGAAGTGCTGACCGAATCTGGCCCGGCTCGGGCCTTTCAGGAGAAAGAATGAAGCCGTGGATGCTCTTGATCGCGAGATTATTGCCCAGCTCCAGGCTGACGGCCGGCTGACGCTCACCGAGCTGGCCGATCGGGTCGGCCTGACCGTCTCGCCGTGCCACCGACGGCTACGGTCGCTGGAGCGGGACGGGGTGATCACCGGATACACCGCCCAGATCGATCCGGCCAGCGTCGGCCTGGGGTTCGAGGCCCTGGTGTTCGTCACGATGACCGAGAGCGGGGCCCGCACCGTAGCGGCGCTGGAGGAGGCACTGGCCGGCCTCCCGAATGTGCTGCTGGCCCAGCGGCTGTTCGGTAGCCCCGACTACCTGCTGCGGGTTGTGGCCGAAGACCTGACCGCGTTCCAGAGGCTCTACGACGACCAGCTGGCCACGCTTCCCGGGGTGCAGCGGCTGAATTCGACGCTGGTGATGAAAAGCGTGGTGGAGGGACGCGGGCTGCCTCTCTAGTGGGCAGCCCGCGTCACGCCGTCAGTCGTGTCAGCAGTTCTCGTAGTAGTACTTCGAGTTGCCCGACGCCACCACGTTGCGGTCGCGCAGGATCACCGAGATGTCCTTGCCCTGGGCCGCGCAGGCCTTGGTGTAGGCGGACTTGCCGTTGTCCGTGTACTCGACCTCGTACACCTGGTCACCGTAGATGTCGGTGTAGGCGTCGCACTCGGTCCAGACCTGGCACTCCTCAGCCACCGCGAAGTCGAAACCGGCGGTCGTGGCTTCGCTCTTGGTGATGTCGGCGGTGTTCTTCTGGGCGATCGCCAGGCCCTTGGCGTGAGCCTTCTGCACCAGCAGCTTCGCGAAGGCGAGGTTGTTCGCCTTGGTGAGCAGACCGTCCGAACGTGAGTAGGTGTCCAGGTTGTCGGGCTCTACCGCGTCGAAACCGGCTGTCGCGCAACCATCGATCCAGCCGCCCACAATCTCGGCGAGCGCCGTGCGCTTGGCCGCCGTCGAGGTGTCGAGCAGGAACTCGCCCCACTCGGAGTCCTCGACGTACTCGCCGCCCTTCTTCAGCAGCAGGTCGTCGTGGCTGCCCGTCCAGAAGTCGGCCTCACTGGGCTGGGTCTGGAAGCTGTTGACGTAGCAGACGTTGTACTTGCCGCTCACCGGCTTCGACTCGCGGTCGCGGTCGACGATCTTCACCGACGAGACCGGGGTGTAGGCCCCGCCGATCTGGTAGTCGAACTGCCCGTTCACCGGCGGCAGGGTGACATCGCCGGCGGCTGTTGCGGCCGTGGTGGTGGACGTCGTGGTGGACGTCGTGGTGGAGGTGGATGTCGTGGCAGACGCCGAGGTGCTGGAGGGCGCAGCCGGCGCTGCGGTCGCCGGTGTCTCACCGGTGGGCGTTGAGCTGGGCGATGCCGTCGCGGTGGCGGTCGGTCGCGTCGGCCGTTTCGTGTGCTCGTGGCCTCGGTTCCCGTGGTTGGCCGCGCTCGCGACCGTGAACGATCCAACTCCGAGAAGGACGACCAGTGCGCTCGCGGAGGCCACGGCCACCCGACGCCGGCTCGTGCGCTTGATGCTCATGCTCGCTCTTCGTTCCTCACTGCGAAGCATCCCGCCTCGGGCTCACCCCTGGCGACCAGTACCGGATCGACCACACTGCGTGCGGTACGCCGGCTGAATGCTCCGTAACGGCCCCGAACCTAGGAAACCGAGTGAGTGCGGAGTGTTAAAAACCGCCTAGGCCTTTGCATGGTCCGCGCCGGGCGCTTCCTTTAGCCGGAAGACATCTTCCGGCCAAAGGAAGAGTCGGGCGCGATGAACTCTGTTACCCCGTCGTCCGTACCCCTGGGTGAGGATCGCCCACGGACGGAGTTCCACGCATGGATCACGAGCAGCGGGCCCTACGACGTGAAGAGCCCCGGCAGCCGGAGCGGCCGGCCGCGAGGCGCCGGGCGGGCCGGGAGTACGAGGTCGGGGAGTCGGACGCGTTCCTGGCGGTGCCCGATGTGCCGGACATCGACTCGATGTTGTCGGGGATCGGGCGGATGAAGCACGCGGAGGTCACGGTCGACCGCCTGGCGCCGGGTGGGGTGCTGTGTGTGCTGTTCCGGGACGTCAACTTCGGGGGGCCGCGTCTGGCCGTCCCGTCCGAGAGCGGTGTGGTGCAGAACGACGGCAGTGTGCTGATCGAGCTGGACGGCTACTGGCGTGGCAACCTGACGGCGATCCAGCCGGGCACCATGAGCTATTGGAAGGCCGAGCTCGTCCCGAGGGTGGCGCACCTGCCTCGGCGCCTGGTCCGGCTGCCGATGTCGATGACCCCGGACGGCTACAACGACCTGATCGGTGCTCTGCGGCTCGTGCGCTGAGGCGTCCGACGGTGCTCGGGCGGCCGTGAACGGTACCCGGCACCGCACCTTTCACAGATGGTGACATCAGGCCGTTTCCACAACCCCCTGAGAGGTGCAAAGGTGGGTTCCGTGGAGACCCGTCAACTGAGTTCCGAAGAGCACACGGAGAGTGAGCTTGATCTGGGTGAGTCTCCCTCGCCCGGTCCGGAAACGGACTCGGACCGCCGTCTTCCGTTCGGTCTCTCCGCGCGTGGCCTGAGGGGTGCGGCGGCGGTGCTCGGTTTCGTGACCGTCGTGGCCTGCGCCGTGGTCGGTGGTTCGATGGCGGTCGACTCGGTCGCCCGGTTCGACGACGGGCGTAACGACGGTGCCTCTGCCCTGCTCGAGAACCAGGAGCTCGACGCCCAGCCTCCCGCACCGGTGACGGACACGGACGACACCACCACGATCGACAGCGACAAGGCGTCCCCCACACCCAAGTCCTCGCCGAGTTCCCCGGTCGCTTCCAAAAAGGCCGCGGTGTCCGGCGAGAAGTCCGGCAGCGAGGACGATTCCGGTAACGGCTCGAGCACCGAGCGCAAGCAGGTGGATCAGGTCGCCGACCGGAAGCCGGCCACCCCGAAGATCCGCCAGGCCGCCCCGCCCGCCGAGATGGGCGTCATCAAGAACCTCAGCACCGGCTTCTGTGTCGACCTGATGGGTGCGGACGTGCCGCAGGCGGGTGCCGCGGTCAGCCAGTACGACTGCATCCCCGGCGTCGGCGACAACCAGGACTTCCAGCTGGTCGAGCAGTACGGGCAGTACCTGATCCGCAACCTCAAGACGAACTACTGCCTCGACCTGCCCGGTACCGGCACGGTCGGCGAGAGCACGGGGGTGCTGGCGAGCCCCTGCCAGGCCGGTGAGTCGGACAACCAGATGTTCCGGGCCCGGCCGCAGGGTGGTGGCTACTACCTTGTGAACGTGAAGAGCGGTCTGTGCCTGGATGTTTCGAACACCAACGGTGGTAACAAGAACGCCGGTCAGGCTTTGACCCTGTTCACCTGCACGCCGGACGACGACCACATCTGGACCGTCAGCTAGGTGTACTGACCCCCAGGGACCGGCGGGAAACTCTCGTCTGGTCGATCTTTTCGGTGCCGGTCGGGGGCGTCATCCGAATCCGGGCCGGCCGGATGCGGGGGCCCGGGTCAAGGGTGCGGGCGATCGTCCCGGCCACGTCCGGTGCCGTCTGCATCGCGGCCATCTCCTGCTGCACCCGCTCGGCGTTCGCGCGGTACCAGGGGTTGCCCATCACCTCGGCCATGACCGCCCGCAGCTTCAGGGTGTCGAGGTGCCGCAGCTGACCGGGCGGCACCAGTACCGCGATCCCGCAGCCGGCCCGCTGGGTCAGGACCGCCTCGACGAACTGGCCCGGACCCAGGGGCAGCACGGCCAGCGGGATGCCCTGGGAGAGCAGGTTCAGCACGGTCTCGCCACCGCCGTGCACGAGCGCCGCCCCGACCTGGCTGATCCGGTCGGACGAGGGCCGGAAGGTCGCCCGGGTGACGTACTTCGAGAGCGGTGAGGTGGCGGCGAGGCTGCTGCTGCGCACCACGATCTCCGGATGCCTGCCGGTGGTGAGGCCGTTCAGGACCCGGTGCATCGTGCTGCGGTCGCCGAAGTGCGCGCCCAGAGCCACCACCACGCGAGGACGCCGGCCCGTCGGCGGTGGCAGGCCGTCTCCCTCACGGCGGGGAGCTCGTAGCGTCAGCGCGGTCACCCCTGAGGGGACCGGCCACGCACCCAGGGCCTCGGGGCGAGTGTTGATCATCCACTGCCCGGCGGGAACCGTGCCCGGGGGAGCGAGACGATGGCGAGCGAACCAGTTCGTGACGCTGCCCGTGAGGGCGCTGACGTAGTCGGCCGGGGCCGCCGGGCCGTTGGCCACCGTCGCCAGGGGGCGGCGCAGTGCCTGGGCGACGAAAACACCGGTGAAGTCGTACGGTTCGTTGACCACCAGGTCGGGGCGCCAGTCCTGGGCCAGGTGCAGCGAACGCTCGCCGTGGGCCTCCAGGCGGGAGGCGGCGGCCCCGGGGCCCTGGAACAGGTCCCCGGCGGGCCCGCTGTGCAGATGAGTGAAACCCAGCTCCTGTACGGCGGGCCCCGGAAGGCAGGGGGAGAGGAAGGCGATCCGGTCACCGCGCGCGGCGAAGGCCCGGGCGAGCGGCAGGAGCGCCGACGACCGGCCCGTCAGTGGGGCGGCGGAGAACAGGACCCTCATCGCCGTCAGAATAGCGATCCGGGCAGAGGATTTCGCCCCTCTGGAGAAGTTCGTCCGGGTGTCGTGAGAGCCTCGCCGGAGCGCGGGCGGAGGGGGGTGAGCCACGCGCCCCGGCGGGCCGATCGGGGGGAGCTGTCAGATCAGCCCGGTGCGGATGGCCTGGGCCACCGCGTGGGCCCGGTTGCGCAGGCCGTGACGTGTCATCAGGCCGGCCAGCACATACTTGATCGTTCGCTCGGAATAGTTCAGCCGCCGGGCAATCTCGGCGTTCTCGAACCCCTGCGCGACCAGGGTGAGCACCGCGACCTCGCGCTGGTCGAAGTCCGCCGGGTATTCCGGCCCGGCCGTCGGCACACCTCGGCCGGCCGAGGTGGCGGAGCGGAGCGTGGCGGCGAAGCGGTCCGAGGTGAGCCGGCCGCGAGGCGCGACGGTGCAGGTGGACGGGCTGATACCGGGGGGCAGGCGGACGCCCTCGATCTGGTCGAGGAACAGCACGACGGGCGCGCCGGGCCTCAGCTCCAGCTGCTGGACCTGCTGGAACAGCAGCTCCGAGGCTGATCCGGCGACCACCACCAGGAGATCCGCGTGCCGGGCTCGGCGCGCCGGCATCAGGCTGAACTCCTCGCCCTGTCGCAGTAACTCGATCACGCCCAGCTCGTCCAGGCGGTCGGGGGCCAGCACCACCACCTGCGACGGCGGCGCCTCGCGGGCCGGGTCCACCATGACGGAATGTGCCGTCATCTCACGATGCGTCTGCAACCTCCGAGCCCTTTCGCTGGTCTGCCCCTGAGCGGGGTACAGGAGTGCACCCCCGTCACCCTGCTTCACGGGCAGGATCGGGATCACGTTCACGATGTGCTGATGGTGAACTTGAACATTGATTGTCGTTCATGGGACTTCTGGCATGTTTCCGGGGTATATGCGGCGGTTTATGCCTTGGTCCCCAGGCGTCAGCCTGCCGCCGGAGCGACCCGCGGAGCCGTATGGGGCGCTGATTGAGGCGTCTGGTGGGCATGAATTAACTCAGAGGGACGGCGTTGACCTGCCCGGTCGGCATCGTCCTTCGGTGATTACTGATAGCGAGGTCAAATCTTCCTCAAGCAAGCGAATCGGGCTCTCCGGGCGGATACGATTTCAGTACGTAATCATTCGTCGTTCCGGCAGCAGGCAGGACCGCTCGTGCGATCCTCTCTGTGACGCAGCCGGAGCAGGAGGCCGGTGCCCGTCCATGCCTGATCGTCCCTCGCACCCGTACGGGCTGGCCCCCGACGAGGAGCTGAACGCTCCTTCTTCCCGTCCTGAACCGGCGCGCGCCGAGGCCCGCACCCGTCGGCAGACCGGGTCGCGTCGGCCGATGCCCACTACGGCGGCGACCGGACGACCGGCTCCGGCCGTGGCAGGGCGACCGGCCCAGTCCCGTCGTGAGGCCCGGGCACAGCAGCGCCTGGCGGAGACCGCGCAGAACCAGCGGATCCAGGAAGATCGGCACGATCGTGATCAGGGTTCGGGTGGGGCGCCGGCGGAACATCTGGCGACTAACGACGTTTGGGCTCCGCCAGGACATCGGTCGCTGGAAGAAGCTGCGTCGCTCGGGCAGGGTGGTCTGCTCGGTCAGGACGAACTGGCAGGCTCGGGTAGGCGCGCTGGTCGGGTTGGTCCGGTATCGGCAGCGGGTCCGGCCGAGTCACTCAGCCAAGGTTCGGCGCGGGGCCGGTCCGTGCCGGTGAGTGGCGCCGCGCCCGAGGGCGATCTGGAACTCGAGGGCGAGGCGGCCCGTGACGGTGGCTCCCGCCGTGAGGTTCACTCCCTGGGCAATGTGAGCCGTCCGCCGAGTCGCCGGGCGCGTCGTGATGTCGAGAAGGGCCGCCGGGCTGAGCGTTCCCGCAAGCCACGCCTGATGCAGATCGCCGGTGGCGCGGTCGCGGTGCTGGCCGTGCTGGGCGGCGTGGTGGTAGCGATCGACCGGATCCCCGGTGACAAGACACCGGAGAACACCGCGGCGCTTGCCTCCACGGTCAGCGCCTCCACGTCCGCATCGCTCGACCTGGGCAACACGACGCCCACCGCCACTCCCTCGGCGAAGGCCACGCACGCGAAGAAGAAGACCGAGAAGGTCGTGAAGAAGGCCGAGGCCAAGGCCAAGAAGGTCACGACGGTGACGAAGAAGAAGGCTGCGACCACGACCACCTCGGCCGGGACCTATGCCTCGTCCCCGGTGAAACTCGGGGTGTTCCGCGGAACGTCACCGTCCGAGGTGGCGTCGTTCGGCGCCTGGCTGGGCAACGACGTCGACTACGCGATGGACTTCTCCAGCCGCACCTCGTGGGACGAGATCTCCGACCCGAGCTACATGCTGGACACCTGGAAGGGCTCGGGCTACCGCATGATCTACGCCACGGCCATGCTGCCCACCCAGGACGACTCGGCGACCATGGCGGCCGGTGCGAACGGGGAGTACGACCAGTACTTCAAGACACTCGCGAAGAACCTGGTCGCGGCCGGGCAGGGTGACTCGATCCTGCGGCTGGGCTGGGAGTTCAACCTGAGTGCCTCCCGCTGGCACCCGGACACGAAGGCGAACTTCATCAACTACTGGCAGCACATCGTGAAGGCGATGCGCTCGGTGCCGGGCACGGACAATCTCGCGTTCGACTGGAACCCGAACATCGGCGGCGAGGTCTACGACTCGACGAACTACTACCCGGGTAACGCGTACGTCGACTACATCGGCATCGACACCTACGACATCTCCTGGGTGGAGGGGTCGTACCCGTTCCCGAGCAGCTGCAGCGCGGCCTGTAAGCAGGAGCGTCGTGAGGCCGCCTGGGAGAGCACGCTCAACGGCACGTTCGGCCTGAACTTCTGGTCGGACTTCGCCAAGAGCAAGGGCAAGCCGATGACGCTGCCGGAGTGGGGCCTGTGGGAGCGCCCCGACGGTCACGGCGGTGGCGACAACGCCTACTACATCCAGCAGATGCTCGACTTCATCTACGACCCGTCCAACAACGTGGGCTACCAGTCGTACTTCGAGTTCAACGTGGGCAGCAGCGGCACCCACATGCTCGAGACCCACACCACCGCAGGCGCGAAATTCAAGAAGCTGCTCGGGAAGTAGCCCGGAGACGCCCACCCGAAGACGCCCGCCGGACCCGTGAGGGCCGGCGGGCGTCCTCCGTGTCAGCTCCTGCGCAGCACGCCCTCGGTCGCCGACACGGCCAGCGTGGGCTTGCGCACCGGCGCGTCGCCCAGGGCCTCGTCGACAGCACTCAGGACGTCGGGGGACAGGTTGATGCCGGCGGCCGAGGCGTTGGCGTGCACCTGTTCCGGGCGGGAGGCGCCGGTAATGGCCGAGGCCACCTCCGGATTGCGCAGCACCCAGGCCAGAGCCAGCTGCGGCAGTGTGAGTCCCGCGCCCTCGGCGATCGGGATCAGGCGCTGCACGGCTTCCAGGCTGGCTTCGCTGTAGACCAGGTGCTGGGCGTAGCTCATGCCCTCGTCGGCGAACCGCGAGTCGTCCGGAACGGGCTGTCCGGGAAGATATTTACCGGTGAGCACGCCCTGAGCCAGGGGCGACCAGACGACATGCGAGATGCCGTACTGCCGGCAGAGGGGGAAGAGCTCGGCCTCCGGCGCCTGCCAGAGCATCGAGTACTGCGGCTGCGAGGAGACGAACAGGTCCGGGCCGGCGACCTCGATGCCCGCGCTGATCTGCTCCGGGGTCCACTCGCTGAAGCCCAGGTATCGGGCCTTGCCCTGCTCGACGACCTTCTGCAGTGCCTCGAGCGTGTCTTCCAGCGGCACCGCCGGGTCGAACCGATGGGCCTGGTAGAGGTCGACGTAGTCGGTGCGCAGGCGGGTGAGCGAGGCATCGATCTGCCGTGCGATCTGGTCGGGGGCCAGGCCCGCGTCGTCGGGAGACATCCGTCCCCAGACCTTGGTGGCCAGGACGTAGGAGTCGCGCGGGTGGGCGGACAGGATCTCGCCCCACGCGGACTCCGCCACACCTTGCCCGTAGACGTTGGCGGTATCGAAGAACGTGATGCCCGCGTCGAAGGCCGCCTCGGTGCAGGCCCGCGTCTGCTCCTGGGCGATGCCCCCGGCGAACGTGAGCCAGGAACCGAGCGAGATCTCCGACACCTCGAGATCCGAACGGCCGAGCTTGCGATAGCGCATGGTGGTCCCTTTCCCCTGTGGGTAGAGCATTTACGGCTCGTTTCACGGTGTCACGCAAGGTGTTCGGCCCAACACGCGGGATGTGCGCCGATGCTTTCGGGTGACAGGCCCCCGGTCGAGCCGACAGCATGGGGCCGTGCTCAATCAGCCCAGCCCCGACCTGCGGCCCGAGAACGAGCTCACGGGTGACGCCGCGAACGATGCTGCCGACCTGGCCCGGCAGGCACGCCGCCTGAGCATGTGGGCGCGTGTCGTGCTGGTGCCGGTCGCCGTCATCGGTGCGGTTCTGTCATACCAGAGCCTGTACAAGGCGGCCCTGCCCACGTTCGGCCCGTATCTGGCCGCGGGTTTCCCGTTGCTGGTCGACCTGCTGATCCTCGGCGCGTCGCTGCAGTACGTGGCCGGCGCCAAGATCGGGCGCCCGATGACCGGCTGGCGCCTGACCGCGCACTGCGGTGTCGCCGGGACCCTGGTGCTCAATGCCCTGGCCGCGCGGGAGCTGGGCGAGGTGCCGTGGCACGTCACCGCGCCCGCGGTGTGGGCGGTGCTGGTGGAACTCACCGGCAAGCAGGTGCTCGGGCAGTGGAAGGCCGTTCATCACGGCCCGGCCGCGTCGATCGCGCCGTCGCTGTGGCTGTCGGCACCGGTCGAGTCGGTGCGCACGCGCCTGCTGATGGCCCGCACCGGCGTGGCCGACGCGCACCAGGCCCGCATCGGTGTCGGCACCGCGGCCGCCGCCCGCGAGGCGCTGAACCTGTCGCTGCCGCGCCGCGTCAGCCCGCGCAAGGACGCCAAGCGCGTCCGTCGCGTGGTCAACCGCCAGCTGCGCGCCGGCAGCCTGCCGCCGTCCGCGGTGCTCGACGCCGTCGGCTGGACCAACCCCGACCAGCTTCCCGACCGGAGCCCGGAATCGATCCTGCGGGCCGTGGTGCAGACCATTCTGCGGGGGTCGGGCCACCATGAGATGGAGGACGATCCGCACACCGCTGCGGTCAGCTCACGTACCGCACGGGGTGGGTATGCGGGTGCGGAGACGGCGGCGCGGGGCCGGTCTGATCGGCCGGGTGAGTCGTCGGAGCAGGACGGGTACGCCGGGTCGGAACGCGGCGATGCCGGTGAGTACGCCGGGTCGAACGGGCACGCCGGGTCGAACGGGCACGCCGGGTCGAACCGTGGCCTGCTGAACGCGACGGCGCGGGGCGCTGCGACGCCGCCGGAGGGGAACGCTTCTCCGGCGCGGGTGGAGCCGAGTGAGTATCCCGGGCCACTCGTGCCTGGACAGAGCGGTTATGCCGGGACGGTCGGGGTGGGGCCGGCCGCGCAGGTGGACCGGGACGGACAGACCGAGTCCGGGCGGGACGAGTACCTCGCGGCGAACGGTATGCGGCAGGGCGGGTATGCCGGATCGCATGGCGTCGGTCGGGATGAGTACGTCGGGTCGGGTGGCGCGGAGCGGGGTGCGTACGCCGGATCGGTGATGTCGCCCCGGGGTGAGTTCCGGGACCAGAGCGTGCTGGAGCCGGGTGAGCGTGGTGGGCGCCGCACAGCCGCTGGAGACGCTCAGCCGGTCGGAACCGCCCAGTCCGGAACCGCCCAGTCCGGGATGGCCCAGCCCGGAACCACTCGGCCCGGAATCGCGCAGCCTGCGGTCCTGGCGGAGCAGTCCTACGCCGGCCCGGTCGAGCAGGAGCACGCGCCGTGGGTGCCTGAGCCGCAGTTCGGTGAGCAGACACAGTTCGCGCGGGGAGCCCGGTTCGCGTACGAGCCGCAGCGCACGGCGCAGTTCGCCCAGGCGACGCAGCAGCCCGGTCCCCAGACGGCGCCGGGCTCGCCGTACGCAGCCGGCCGGTCGGACCGCACCCAGGTCGATGGAACGGGTGCTCCGACGGAGAACGCGGAAGCCCCGGTTTCGTCATGGCGGGCATCCGAGAACAGTGTGGACGAGACCGGTGTGGATGCGATCGGTGTGGACGAGACCGGTGTGGGGCGTGCCCGGACGGTGGCGGAGCCCGAGCAGCGACCTTCCTGGTTGACCGCCGAGGAGACCCCGGTTGCCCGTGAGCCCCGACCCGTTCCGAAGCCGGCGCAGCGACCTTCCTGGCTGGTGTCCGACGGTGAGGCCGCCGACTACGACTTCGACGCCATCGGTGACCAGGCGCCCGACTACGAGGCGATCGGCGACGAGGTTCCTGATTACGAGGCCCCCGACCTCCCGGTGAGCCGGGCGACCCGGTCGAATCAGGCGTCTCAGGAGACCCAGCGCGTCCATCAATCGGCTCCGACACATCGTGAACCCACCCCGGCGACGACCCAGAGCCACACCATCATCCTGCCGGACGCCTACGGCGCCGAGGACGAGGACGTGTCCCCTACGGTGCCCACCCGCGTCCGCAAAGGACGGATGACCCTGCAGCAGCAGGAGGAGCGCCTGTCCGCAGCCATCCGCATCGTCCGGGCCCAGCCGGACGTCACCGGCGGTCAGTTGTGCATCGAGCTGGCCAAGCTCGGCTGGGACACCAGCAGCCGCACCGCGAGCCGCATCCTCGTCGAGGCCCGGGAGGCGCCGGCGCTGCGGGCCGTGCAGTAGTGGACACCGCCGGAGCCTGAGCCCCGGAGGGCTCCACCGAACCTCAGCCCGTCGGCCATGTACCTGGCCGGCGGGCTCCTTCGTTTGCGCACCCGTCCTTGCGACGAACGGTCATACCCGGCCTGAACTGCTGACCGGTTTCATCCGTGTAAACGCAGTATGAACGGCTTGCGGGAACCTGTTACGGCAGTGCTCTGACAAGGCCCCAGCCGCGTCATCGACGAGGCTGATCTGCTGCAACGAAGGGAAGAGGAGTACTAGGTGTCGATCTACAGCACGGACACCAAGCTTCTTCTTGAGGCCATTACCGGTGTGAAGTATCCGGCGGCCAATGAGTTCAAGATGAAGGCCGCGGGCGGGGCGGTGCGTCGGAATGCTCATTTGGTGCGGACTT